>JAGCTA010000255.1 GCA_017963875.1 Victivallales bacterium
CTTCGAGATGCTTCCGCGAGGCAAGAAAATCCCGTCATTCGGCAAAAAGGTCTGCGTGAACTTCCTTCCGCCTGTCCCCGCGTCAAAAGATGGCAATGACAATGCGGAAAATCTCTGCGCCAAAGTCAGGGCCAAAATCGCAGAAGCGTTATGAGGGCCCATCTCGGGCTTCGCCCGAGACACAGAACAAGCCGATCGCATGGCGGGGGCAGTCCGAGACACAGGGCAAGCCACTCGCGCCCTAGCGCGGTGGTCTTACTTCAGTTCCTCGACGAAGGCCACGCAGTCCAAAGCCGCCAGAGCCTCGATGATTTCCTCATGGCTTTTCTTCTGGAGTTCATGGCTATGGGCCGTCATTTTCAACGTATAGACTCCCAGCCCAGTATTGGCGTAGGCGGGATTATATTCTATATCGTCAAGATGCAGACCGAATTCACGGATTGCCATGATGAAATCTAAAAGCAAATTGCGGCTTTTCAGTTCAAGATGAATTTCAAACTGCGGTGAAATACCTTTCAGACGAGATTCAATAGCGGGGAACAGCGCCATACACACGATAGCCGTCACAAAACCAATCAGCGCATATTCATATAAACCGAATCCAATGCAGATTGAGAGGACAGCGTCAGTAAAAAGAGCAATGGATGTCGTCAACCCCTTCAATTGATTTTTTGAACTGAACAGCAACGTCTTTCCACTGATGGTTGACAGACAAAGCAGATTTGCTGCAGAAAGGAATGTCACTTTGATTTCCAATTTGGAAACCATGAATTCGTCGCAGATGGCAGCGAAAACCGACGTAATGCCAACCAGAATAAACGTACGCAATCCAGCCGCATGGCGCTTGCTTGCACGATCCCAGCCAATGATCGCCGAAAGAACCAACGCCATTAAAAGACGAAGGACTATCGCCATGACTTCACCTGGCTGTTTCAACCATTCATCTATAAGTATATCAACGATACGATGTAGCATGTTTTATCTCCTGTTTATGAATTTTCCGTGTCGGCGCATATAGTCAAGAATCGAATAATACTCATCATCTTCGGCAATGGGAACTGGTTCAGGTGCCGACAACACTTGCCTGTGCTCCTGTTTGATTTCACTGTTGTTGGCTAGACGGCTCTGAATCGCCATCATCTGCTCCTTCAGCGAGAGGTCCGTTTGGCGGATCGCCGCGTTTTCAGGCGCTGTTTCAGACGTCTCCTCCAGATCTTTTCCATATGAATGAGACAGGTACAGCCCCAGCTTGGCGCACGCAGGGCCAACCAGTTCATAAAGAATGCTGGAAGAAAGAATGATTGTCTGGAGAATCCCGCCCGTCTCGCCTCCAATGATACGTGCACCCAATGCCGCAAGACCAATGGCGACGCCTGCCTGTGGAATCAATGCCAGCCCCAGATAATCACGAACTTCATGCTTCTTCCTGACGACAAAGCACCCAAGCCATGCGCCTGCGTATTTCCCTATGATGCGCACGAAAAAGTACAGCACACCAATGACCAACAACGGTGTCCCCGCCAACGCCTTCTCTATGTCGAACAACGCATTCAACTTGAATTGGAGACCTGAACGGACAAAGAACAACAGCAGTATCGGCGGCGAGAAATAATTGATTTGGCGGAACAGTTTTCCGTCATCCGTGAGATTCGTATAGACCATGCCAGTCGTCATGCACGCAAGCAATGGCGAGACGTCAAGCGCCGCACCAATGCCGCACAAGCCAAACAGCAAGGCGACCGTGACAATCAGCCGATTGTCCGTCGAACGCTTCGCTGTCATCAATGCCTTGAGTACACAGCCCATGATCGCCCCTGCGATGATGAGAACGATGTTGAGAAGAATCGGCCGAAGTACAATCTGAGTACTCATCATCCCCCCCATGGAGGCAACCGCAACGGACACGGCAACAGAAAACGCAACTAGGCTGACGATGTCGTCCAGCGCGACGACCGAAAGCAGCGTATCGACATAGTCACCTCGTGAATTCGTCTGGCGTATGGTCATCATCGTAGATGCGGGCGCCGTTGCGGCTGCCAGCGCTGACAGGATGATTGAGAACGCCAGCGACAAATGAAGAAAGCAAAACGCCAGAATGAACACAAACAACGACGCAATCAAGGATTCCAGCAACGTTATGACAATCAGTTTCATCCCGTTGTTCCGCAATAGTTGAAACTTAAAGAACTCGCCAGATGAAAAGGCAATGAACGCCAATGCGATATCTGATATAAAATCCGTTCCCTCGATGATATTCGCTGGGATGACATCCAGGCAGCATGGTCCCAATACAATCCCGATCAGGATGTATGCAGTGACATTCGGCAGACGGAACAACTTCGTGACACGCGTAGCCAGAAATCCGCAGAATAGCATGATTGCCACGGACATGACTATTACGGACACTGGAGATTTTCCGTTAAGTTGTGTTAAGATGCTACCGAACATTTTTATTCGACTTTATTGTTTAATGGCATACACGTTCTTTTCTGATAAAGATTTCATTTTCGCTGTTGGTTTGACAATTCCAATGGAAAGTTTTTCACAAGTGCCATAATAACACAAATGGCCGGAAAGTCATCTCTCGGTGATCTTTCCGGCAAATATATTACTCTCTGGCACTTTTCTGTAAAAACGACAAAATA
>JAGCTA010000256.1 GCA_017963875.1 Victivallales bacterium
CGATCTAAACGCCCCTTGGATTCGTGAATACACGGGTGAAAATCCAACGGGGAAATGCATTCGCGCAACTCGTCAAGGCGAACCGAAAGATGTTCAGAAAATCATGGATACAGCATCATGGAGCATTGAACAGAACGGCGATAATTATGTCGTTGAAATCAAAGGGCTAAATGATGAAATTGCTGTACTGGCAATAGAGCCTTCCAGAATGTGGGCGGCATATCAACTGCATCTGAGACCCAAAGGCACATGGGAGGAAGTCGTGCCCGTCGTCAGAAGACGCGGCCAACGCGGCTGCCAGGAGTCAGAAATTACCGTCGAGACACGAGGCGATTCGCGCATCATCACCCTGCCCCGCGTCATGTTCAAGGATTTTCGGCGCGAATCATTCCCAATGCGAATCAACGTCTACGGAGACTCATTTGCCTGGGGACCGCACAAACCGCTGCCAGGTCGCCTCTATCACTGTTCCTTCAACCCAGCATACGCAGGCTGGCTCATCGAAGACTGATTTCTTTTCTCAATGCAAACAATGCAGAAAAACAATTCAGATTTCATCGGCATCATGCCGATTCCAAAACTTCTTCAGAAGTTTTCCATTCCGACCATCATTTCCTCAACCGTCAACTGTCTCTACAACATCGTTGACAGGCTGTATCTTGGAAACTCCATCGGCTCGGAAGCGCAGGCAGGTCTTTCACTGACCTTCCCTGTCATGATTGTCCTCATGGCTTTTGGTATGCTCGTCGGTCAAGGGTCGGGAGCCGCAGTTTCATTGTTGCTTGGCGAAAAGCGCAAACAAGACGCCGACAAAGTGCTTGGGCAGGCAATTGCGCTGTTTTTGATTTTCGTTGTCAGTTTCCAAGCATTGGGGCTAATTTTCCTAGATGAACTGCTTGTCTTCCTTGGTGGAACGCCGCAGGCGATTCCATACGCACATTCATATCTTTCCATCATCTTGTGGGGCAGCATATTCCAGCACATGAGTTTTGGCCTGAGCAATGTCGTCCGCGCTGAAGGCAGTTCCAAAAAGGCGATGTCAATTATCATCTTAGGAGCGACGACCAACATCATTCTTGACCCGATTTTCATCTTCGGCTTCAAGATGGGCATTGCTGGCGCGGCATTGGCGACGGTCATTTCCATGATTGTCAGTTCGTCATGGGTTCTCATTCATTTCATTCTTGGCAAGGGGACGCTGCAACTGCGGCTGAAATATATCCGAATTTACCCTCGGCTTTGTCTCAAGGTATTCTCCATCGGCATGGCCCCCTGCCTGATGCAGATTGTCCACAGCGCCGTGGTGTTTGCATTCAACCACAGTTTCGGGATGCATGCGCCTGACGACGCATACGCCACGCTTGCCATCGGCTCATACGGCATTGTCAATTCCATAATGATGTGCCTGCTGATGCCTGCGTTTGGAATAATGCAAGGCGCACAGCCTATCATCGGCTACAATTACGGCGCAAAACTTTATGAACGAGTCATGGCGGCATCGAAATTGTCACTGAAACTCGCGTTTTCCATTTCAGTAGGAATATCGTTGCTGACATTATTGTTCGCCTATTACCTTGCCTATTGCTTCAGTCGAGAGGCGGCTTTGATTGAATTGACGGCCTCCGTGCTGAGAATCTACGCCAGCGGCTTCTGCTTCATCAGCCTTGGGATGTTGACTGGCAACTACTTCCAATCAACAGGCAAGGCGGGCATCGCATTGTTCCTCAGCCTGACGAGACAGATTCTTTTCCTGCTGCCAGTCCTGCTGATTCTTCCGCATTTCTGCGGTTTCATCGGCATCTGGTGGGCACAGCCTGTGTCGGATTTCCTTTCTGGTTCCTTGGCGATGATTCTCTTTGCAAGAGAACTTAAATCACTGCGCAAGAAAATTGCCGAACAATCAACAGAGGTGCATAATGACTGAACAAAAGAAAATCCCCGTGATTCTCCAAACAGACATTGGTGGAGACATTGATGATTTCTGGGCACTTTCAATGTTGCTCAAGCAACCTTGGCTTGACCTGAAATTCATTCTCACGGATACGGACAACACCGTCTATCGCGCCGCAATCTGCGCAAAACTTCTCGCCGCAGTCGGCAGAACAGATGTCGAAATCGGCGCGGGCATTGTCGAATGGCCGATTCAGCATGTACTTACGCATTTGGATTGGATTGAAAAATACGAACTCAAATCATATCCAAATTACACACGCTATGGAATCGAACGGTTCATCGAGATTGTCAAAGATTCACCTGAACCTGTCACTGTCGTTGCCATCGGACCTGCTCCATCGCTTGCGGAAGCGCTTCGCCGTGCGCCTGAAATCGCAAAGAAAATCAATTTTGTCGGTATGTTTGGCAGCATCTACAGCCAGCACAATGGCAAGCCAGGCAAAATCGCTGAATATAACATCAGACGAGACATCCCTGCGGCACAGACGGTGTTTTCCGCAGACTGGCTCTCCGCAACCATCACGCCACTCGATACTTGCGGGCGTGTCATACTCAAAGGCGACCTCTACAGGCGCATCGAAGAAGATACGTCAACACTTGTTAGGAACATTGCCGAGGTTTACCATATCTGGCGTGCTTCCTATAAAATGGAAGACGCGGACAAGCCTGTCCAGAGTTCCATCCTTTTTGACACGGTTGCGGTCCATCTTGCGTCATCGCACGATTTTCTCAAAATGGTCCGCATGAAGCTCACGGTTGACAATGACGGGTTACAGCAGGAATCGCCCGATGGCAAGCCATTCGATGTCGCCATCGAATGGACAGACTTGGACGCCTACTGCAACTTCCTCGTGGATACGTTGACAAAATAACGGTTTATTTCAAGACATCTGTCTTGGAAGACGTTTGAACTGATTAACTTACAGGTAATCGCATGGACATCATCAAACATTCGTTGGAACGTGCTGGGCAGACATGGAAAGGCTGGCATAAAGGTGAATTCCAAATCCATTTCATCCATACGGGAGTCGGCGAGGGTATTTTTCTGATTTTCCCCGACGGAACGACAATGCTGCTGGATTGCGGAGACCAGCCGTCCGTGACGCGCATGGAACTGGCCGTGCCAGTCGTGCCAAGCCCAGAAAGGCTTGCAGGCGAATGGATTGCACGATACATTCTTCGGGCGCTTCCACACGCTTTCCCACTGCGGAACGAACGGCCGCTCATTGACTACATGCTTTTGACGCATTATCACGACGACCATTCTGGAACCCCTATCTGGCAGAGCATCTATCCTGGACGCAAAGGAGTTCCAAATTGCAATCGAAGCGGCTTCGGTCTTGCGGCAGAGACACTTGCATTCGACACGGCAATTGACCGCGCTTGGCCAGAATACAATGATCCGCGTGACGATGTGCAGAAAAACCTTGAGGTCGATCACATGAAACGCCTTTACAAGGCATTGCAGGAGCGTGACGGACTGCATGTCGAGAAATTCCGTCTTGGCACGACTGACCAGATTGTCCAGAGATATCGTCCCTCAGACTATGCAGATTTCAAAGTCACCAACATCACTTGTAATGGCCGAATCCTGTGCAAGGACGGAAGCATCAGGGACTTATATGCGGAACGCGTCAAAATGCCAGAACGTCTGAATGAAAATGGCATGAGCCTTGGAATGATTTTCCGCTATGGCAAGTTTTCATTCTATACGGCTGGCGATTTTTCCGATATCATTCCTGACGCGGAAGGAAATCCAATTCAGACAGAAGACATTCTTGCGAAGGAACTGTCGCCCGTCGATGTGGCGAAGATCAATCACCATGGCCATTGCTCAATGCCCGAAGGCATCATCAAAGCACTTGCGGCTCATGCATGGATTGCCTGCGTGTGGGATCAATTGCATACCCTTGACTTTGTCATGGAACGGCTTTCCGACAGGAACCTCTATCCAGACCCGCGTGTCCATTTTCCGACCGTCTTTCCCAAAGAACGCTGCGAAGCCGATGGCAACAAGCCGTTTTTCAAGGACATCGCGCCAGAGACGTTCAATCTCGGTGCCCATGTCGTTGTCACTGTCCCTTCTGGCGGAGAGACGTATCGCATCAGTTGCCTGAGGGCTTCTGACGAATCCATGACAATTCTGGGCGAATACGATTTTGAATCACGAGGGTGATTTGGAGAGTATTGTTTTCCCATCACAATTGTCGGCTGTCGATTGTCTCAGCCACCAATTATGATGCCACAACCTGCCCTCTTAAGGAATAGAGCGTGACAATACCCCAAAAAGACATGACATCGGATCAAGCGAGAAGCGCCTTCTGGCGGCTTGCCTTTATCTATGCGCTACTTTATGCGCCTTACGCGACTATAACGCCCTATTTCCAACAGTTTCTGGCATTGAGAGGGTTTACGCCCTCGCAGTTGGGGAACATCCAGGGCGCACTTGAACTGATGGCCATCTTTTCCCCGCTGGTATGGGGCTGGCTGTCAGGCATCAGCGGAAAAAATGCGGTCTTCCTTGCTCTGACCGTCGCCTTAAGCATCCCGACATTTCTGATGTTGAACATCGTCAGTTCACC
>JAGCTA010000257.1 GCA_017963875.1 Victivallales bacterium
CGGCCATCAAGGATGTCGCGGTCATCGGCTTGCCAGACCAGCGCCTTGGCGAAATCGCTGCCGCAATCATTGAAGTCAAACCCGACCACACGTTGACAGAAGAACAGGTCAATGATTTCTGCCAGGCACTGCCACGCTACCAACGCCCACGCAAAATCATCTTCGCCGCCGTCCCACGTAATCCCACAGGTAAAATTGAGAAGCCGAAACTGCGCAAGATGTATGGTGCCGACCAACTCGTCGCCATGCAGAATGAACTGAAATAAAATCCCCCTGAATCTAGTTGCTGAATCTGTATTATTGAACGCTCTATTCCAATGAGGGTCGGTAATTGTAATATGCCAACGAGTTGGTGAAAAGCCCCTGAAAGGGTCAAATAAAAAGACTCTATTCCCCAAAAGAGGCGGTAATTGCATAGGCCCAAGCGGCTCTGCTAACCCCCGAAGGGGTCGAACCTAACCTCTTTGGATGGATAGAGCGTTATGGAATGGATTTGTTTTATTTATGGAGAATCAACTATCACAAAAACATAAATCTCCACCCGCACGCAGTGCAAGTTTCAATCTTGACGAGATACTTTTCATGCAGACACGGTTGTTCAGCATGTTCTGCCAGCGCCATCCTGCAATCAATCCCGTTGAAATGGACCGACTTTTCTCAAAACACGGGATCTGGGATTATATTGAAAAAGGCTATGACGGACTCCATACGGAAGGAGATGAAACAATCTATGAGGAAATCGTGGAGATTCTGCGGCAAGGAAAGGTGAAATTATGAGGCTCTGCGATGGTATGACATTGTATCACGGCAGTTATACACCTGTGGAAAAGATTGATTTGCTGTATACTTCTTCACAGAAGGACTTTGGCAAAGGCTTCTATTTGACTTCGGACATTTCCCAAGCGCAACGTTTTATCTCGACTTCAATTCTTAAGGCTGTGCGTTCAAAAATAATCGATACAAAACAACAATTCGGCTATGTGTCATCTTTTGTCTTTCACGGCAATCCCAAAGACTTTCGTTGTTTTGAGTTTCCAGAAGCCGATGAACAATGGCTCCGCTTTGTTGCATTCAATCGTTCTCGAATACTGGATACAAGTTTTCTCAACATGATCCCTTCCGACATACTGGCCGCCGACATCATTTGCGGAAAAGTGGCAAATGATAAGACAAACCCAACCATTACTGCCTATTTAGGTGGCGTTTTCGGCGATTTGGCTGACAAAACGGCCATTGAAACTGCCATTCGCCTTTTACGCACCAATGAACTGAAAGACCAATATTGCTTCCTAACGCAGCGTGCTGTCCAGTGCCTGGACTTCAAGGAGGCGACTCGTTATGAATAAAGAGGATTCTGTCAGCGATAATACCAAGAAATTCTGCGCTGACCTTCTGTTCACATACGCCACGCAACTTCTCGCGAAACAAAAGAACATCTCATATTCAGAGGCACGCACCCAACTCATCCGTTCCACCGCTTTTGAGTGCATGTACGACTATGCTACGGGCCTTTGGCAAGAGGGCCCTGCATATTTCCTCTGGTACCATGACCTCCTTCTCCACCCAACTGGCAAGCCTGTCTATTTTTAATTATTCCATTGTCTCAACCTTCAAAAGCAGTTTAATCGCCTCCTGCTTGAACTTGTCTGGCAATGTTGAATCATGCCTTTCCCTTAGCACTTTCTCTGGGTAGACTTTCAGGAAAGCCTCAACTTCAGGATTGTCGCGGTTTGCTTCCAAAGCGTCCCAATAGCGGACATCCGTGACGCCCTGTTGCAGTGCGAACATGCGAATGGATGGAATGCAATGATCATCAGAACGATAGGTGATCGCTCCTCTTGACGTCACCTTCCAGTCCTGCGCCCCAGGCTGCCCCCAACTGTTTTGGACGAACGTATAGAACCCTGGTTCGTCAAATCTGTTGAAACGCACTCTCCACGGATGCAGTCTGAAATACGTATGAAGCGATTCCCTGATGTTCGTGCTGCATTCATACATGGCAGTGAAGACTCCATTTTGTTTCTGCATCCTACCAATTTGCTCGACCATATCAGGATAGTTCAGCAAAAATTGATGATATTCGTGTCCCTTCAGATAAGGCTCGAACCTGGCGATTTTCTCCGCATTGAACCCGAAGTTGGCTGGTCCCCATGTCATCATGAATTTCGCGTCTGGCAGAGTTTCAGCGGCAATCCTCGTCATGGCAAGATACTCTTCCTCATACTTACCCTCTGGTTCATCCACTAATTCAATTTCAAGTTGTTCAGGAGGAATCCCGCAATCTTGCACAACTTGCCAGAAAGCCTTCAGGTAGTTTCTCCAGCAATTCTCCCATTCAGGCGAAAACACTTTGATGTTTTTTGGAAGACATATCTGCATGAATACCTTATACATGCTGTAGCCGATATGGAAACTGGGCTTCACCCATGCTGGGGCATCTGCAAACAATGCCTTCGCTTTCTCGAATGCCGTCACGGCCCTCGTCGCATTGCCGTCGAGAAGATTTCCCTTGTCATCGAACTTGAACGAAAAAAACCATGTGCTGACGGAAAGTTTTGGTGAACCCAACTTAATTGATTCAACAAAGTAATCCCTAGAGACGCCTGCATTAAACATATTGATTGATCTTGGAGGCGGCAATTGAAATGGAAGGACTTCCAGCACCAGTGGATAATCGCGCATTTTTCCCTTGTAGTTGTTGCTGGTAAATGTCGCTGGCTCCGATAGCGGAATGACACGAATCGAGCCTGGATATCTGCCTGCATGAATGCCATCACAGTCAAATTCCAGCCATACAATGCCTGTCTCATGTGCTGGGACCATAATGACATGCGCCTCGTTCATCTTCGGGAGTGGATCAAAGATAAGACCTGCCCCTTCTTTGTCGGAATCTTTTACGGGAAACGCTTCTCTGAATATAATCCTCTCTTGTGGGAAACCACTTCCCAAACCAGTAAGTTCCGCAGAATGGAAGTTTTTGGCATCTGCATGGATGATGATTCGATACGCCGCCGTTCTCTCTGTGCGATTTTGAATGGCCAAGGGTAGCATAACGATTTCATTGCCAGCGGAAGTCAAGTTGATCTCTCCCTGGATGAGTTGTTCCAAATCAAACGAAACGGGATAACTGAAATTCCATGTGATTGGCAAGCGAGCGACAAGAAATGGTGCCACACCCAAACGGGTTGATTTGACTTTCTCCAACAAGGTCTGTGCGGCTGCAATGACTTTTCCAGGTTCTTTTTCTTGAGTTGAAGCGAAAGTCTGAAACTCCTTCCTCAACTCCTCTGGCAGATTCTCAGCCAATTCACGCGCTGTTTTGTCACGATACTGCTCCACTGTTCCGAAAATGATATTTGCGAAATTATCCACATCTCCAAAACCAGTCTTGACAGGCGCGTAGGCATAATTCTTCTTGTCAAGAAATATACCGATATTTATCCCGAGACAGGTTCCTGCAGGTGGCTTTGACGCATATCCAATCTGCTCCCACGGAATATTCATGGAGCAGAAGCGCCTGTCCTCCTCGCTCCATACCTTGCCTTCCCATCGGTCGTACTGACCGTCCTCTGAGCCAGTGCCGCGATAACGCCCGCCGCCTGAAGACATGGCAAACTGCGTATATAGCCTGTCTTTTACAGGCGGCGCAAAGAATAATTCGACGACATCCTCCCGCCAAAGTTTACCACCGTTCTCCGTCACAGGCTTCAGTCCTTGCTTGGCTGGCGGCAGTTCTGCCGTAAAGGCGATTCCATCATCATCACACGAAATTTCAACGGGCAGAGCCAAATCGTTTCCAGGAAGTTCACGAGGCTGCAACGTCAACACCGTCTGCACGGGCGTCACCACGGCTGGGCGAAGGGCAATTCTCGAAACAAAATCCTTCGTTGACACATTTCCGCCATCCAGACTTTTTACTTCCTCTATGTTGACGTTGTCCACCATGATGTAATCGCCAATGGACGGTATGTTTCGCTGTTGGCTTGAATCCGCCCAAAGTTGTACGCCGAGATGAGCAAACTTCGTGTTCGGTCCCGTTTTGAACCTACCGTTGACATGCGTCCACGCATCTGGCACAGCCGAAGCACCTTGTGGCGTCGGGCGAACCGATTGTCCCTTCCATGCATGCTCCGTCGGTTCGTCGTTCATCACAATCCAAAATGATGCATCACGCGTGCCTTTAAGTTCAAGACTAAACTTGTAGAATTTATTCGGCTTGACCTCAATTCCACAGTTCTTTCCGTTCTTTCCGAAATGCAATACCGCATTCAACTGTTTTCTGCCATCTGTTTCCTTGAATGCAACGATTTCCATCTTCAAGCACTGGTTCCAGGACAAGTCCTCGGTCACTTTGGTCATTTGGACTTTGCCCTGATGCTGCTGCAACGTCAAATCCGCCATGAAGTCCTTGCCGTTGAAATCGCCGTTCTGTAGCAGATTCGACTCCGCATTGCAGGCAAGACACACACATGCAAACAACAAGATTCTTGCTTTTTTCATTTGATTAATCTCCAGTCAACGCCCGCTTTTCTGTTCGGTTCATCACTCTTTCGAATATGGCTTCCGTTGCACGCCCAGGCGGTCGATGACCTCCTGGAGCCCCTGTGGAATGTCCGCTGTGGGCTTACCATTGACATCATACCGAATCCAGCAGTTCTCATTCGCGTTGCCAAACATGCCGACGGGACGCATGAAATGATAGGCGTCCTGATAGCCGACGCCCCATGAGCAAGGCGGCGTCATGTCGATGCCAGCAGTCATCAATGCTTTGAGTTCGTCCAGATATTCAGAATAGACGGCTTTTGGCAGACAGTCGTGCCTGCGGCAGACTGCCGCCGCCATGCCAATGACTTCTCCAAGCATCCCCAGCGTGCGCATGACCCGCACGCTTGAAAAGGCGATGTGCGTCATGCTGAGGCATC
>JAGCTA010000258.1 GCA_017963875.1 Victivallales bacterium
CTGGCAGGTCATGGAAGGCAATGGCGAAATTATGGTTCTGTACAAGCCTCCAGGTCGCGATGTCTCTGATGTCAGGGGTACTCTTTTTCAGCGGTTGTTCAGGTTGGAAAATAAAAACGTCAGATTCACGGCGCGTCTGGGAAGTGACATCTCGTCCATCCAGAAAGAGCCGTGCCTGGGACCAGTTGACAAGCGAATCGTCTGTGATATGGAAAGCAACAGGTGCCGACGCGTCTTGCGGGCAGGATGGTGTCAGGCGGGTGATTTCTGGGCAACAACGGTCCTTGCCTTTCCAGTTGCGGTCCGTAAATTGGCTGATGGTGACGGATCTCAGTTCGGGGGAATGTTCGTTCAGGCCTATAAAAGACGCCTTGTAGCAAACCCATGGGCGGTTGGGGGAGAATGTCGGCAATTCCGTGCCAGATTCAGTGAAATGGCGAAGCGGGTTGTTACCTGGGCCGACGAAAGCGGACCATTCGTCTGGGACGCCATTGTTGTCACGCGCTGTTGCGATCTGAAATGACACTGATGTCTGAGAGGGAACAGTCGCGTCCCAAGAGAGTTTTCCCTGGTTTGGCCGATAGAATGGTCTGGAGATGAAATTGCCTTTGGGATAGACATCGCCCTTGGGATTCTGAGAGGAAAAATCAAGACTGGAAAAAATGACATAGTCGTTTTCCAGAATATTCGGGCGGTCAGCACCGATTCTGATGACTGCTTTCGATGCGTTTGCGGGAATGTCTCCAGAAATCTTTGTTTCAGTAGGTGAATGCAGTCGTGAACTATATTTGAACGGCGTCGCGGAAATGATGTTGCCTTCGTTGTCATACCATTCAATCAAATTGAAATAGGATTCTCCGAATGGCGATGAGATGATCATGTCAACACTTCCGCTTGCGACAATGGAGAAGGTGAAAACGGCTGAGCCGATGACAGAAAAAGGCTTGCTTCGAAATTCAAATGCTGTGTCGTGCCCCGCGATTTTGGGGTCTTTTAAAAGGATGAGGCCACTGATGCCGTCTTTCTCTCCGTATGTGAAGAGCAGGCGGTTCTCGTGGTTCAAGAAAGTCTGCCAATGCTCATCGCGCGTATGAAAATCGTCGTGAAACAATGATGTGACGACATGAGAAAGGCACACATTGCCCTTGTGAACAGTAATATTTTCTTCTGATGCGTATGCGCGTGGCGGGTCAGAGATTGATTTAGTGGTCCTGCAACTGGATAGAAGAAAAGAACATGCGACACAAGAAAGAGCGAGAATACATAAATGTTTCAGATGTGATTTCATGATAATGAACCTGTTGTATCCAATCGTTTTGTGGTTTCCAGAAACAGTTTCCTGCTATGAAGATAGTATAGGCCATACGGAACATACGATAGCAATCCCGCGAATGGAATGACAATTGAGAGCAATGCGACGAGTAGCAGAAAAAATATTTTCAGAAACAGGAAGAATATTTTGCTCAGACATCCTCGGAACGGGCTGAGGAATGCGCGCAGCGGGGTCATGGCAAAGACACTGAATGAGATGATGAAGAGCGGAAAACCGATGATGGGAACGCCATTGACCAACAGCCCGACCAGTGCGATGATGATGGCCCTGTGGTCTAACCGCTTGAGCATGTCTTCCTGCGCGGTGCCGTCAGCCCAGATGTCTTTGTGGCAATGGACGCATCTATCTCGATTCAGCGGGCTGGCGCAATGGGGGCAGCGGTGGAGCATGAGCAAACTATGGCGGTGATGGCGCAGTTCTTCAGGGGAATTCAAGTCAATATAGACGGAGTTGGGAAGCCCCAGCAAACCGACGTCCGAGACTGTCTCCTGCTTTGTACCGCAATTCGGGCAAATTTCCGCAATGCTTGAGATGGACTGGCCACACTCTGGACAGAGGTGGTTGGTTCGCTCCTCCAGTTTTTTCATTGTGACCTCGACGGTTTTGCAAAACGCGAGTACAATCAGCGTTAGTACAAGGGACAGGAACGGCAGAAGAATCGCAAGTGCCAGAATGAAAAGGGCAAGGCTTTCTTCTGCAGTTGCAAGCATTGTCTTTAGATGCAGGTCATTTTCTGGGTCAAGAAGATGGATGATACGGCATATACCAGACATCAATTTAACAAAGAACGCCGTCAGAGCACCGCAGAAAATGGAGCCAATCAGTGCCAGAGGTATGGCGGCGGCAGGCTGGACGAGTTGCATGTTCTGCATTTCCTGAAAGCCTTCTCCCTCTTCAGCCGTAAGGAAGCCAAAGCATATCAGAGCGGAAATGATGACTTTTACGTATTTGTCGAATTCGGAGCCTTCGATGAATTCGCGGATGTCGCTGTTCCAGTTCGCCGCCAATTCAGCGACGGCGAGAATTCCAACGGCGATGAAAAGCAGGTCGTTGTTCATCCATGCAGGTGTCATCGACTGCAATTTTTCGACTCCTGATGCCAGCAATTCCACCTGGCCACCATACCGTATCAGGAGCATATACAGAAAGACAGGTGTAAACAGGCGGAGACAGGCAAGTCCGCTTAATGAGACAATCATTGAGATTGCACTAATGAAAGATGCTATGTTTTGCATGGCGGTTCCTGTGGTTATATGTCATATTTTTCTAAAAAATAATACAGAAAGAATTAATTTCACATTGTCATCTACAAACGTTTCGGATGGAAGGCTATATTATTGTATTTTCTCAGCAAATTGCACTATGAATATGGAGATGAAATCATGTTTTCAGTGTCTTATACCGACTTTGACCGCGAAATCTGGGAAGCGGAATTGGAGTCATTTGTGCCTTCCCGCATTTTTGATGCACACTGCCATCTGTGGAATGATCAACATGCAGGGACGAACAAAGACACGGAGTCTGGCCTTCGCATAAATGTGGACGGTGCCGAGATGCTCAAGTGGAGCAGGCGTATCTTTCCAGGCCGTCAACTGGCTTTCTATTATCTTGGCACGCCCATCGTGGGAATGGAAGTTGATAAGCATGACGCATTTATGCTTCATGAATCCCAAATCTCCCATTTTCCCTGTGCTCCTATCGTCACCCCCGACATGTCGCAGGAGCAGATTGAACAACTTTTCGCAAATGGTGCCGCTGGCTTGAAGCCCTATCGCCTATTTGCTTCTGATCCAGCACAGTGCGATATTGCGGACTATCTTCCAGAATCCCAGATGGAAGTCGCCAATTCGCATGGGGGATTTGTTACTCTGCATCTATCCAAGCGGCACGGCATCGCGGATTCAAAAAACATGGATGACTTGGCGGTATATGTCAAGAAGTATCCGAAAATCAAATGGATTTTGGCTCATTGCGCACGCGCTTTCAACAGTTTTACATTGGAAAATGGCAGGGCTGAGCAACTTGCAAATCTTGGAGAAAACGTGTGGTGCGACCTTTCCGCCGTCTGCGACCCATATTCGCATTTTCTACTCATGAGGCATTTCGGTATTCGACGCATCCTGTTTGGTACTGACAACATCGGGGCTGGTGGCGACCACGGCAAATACATCACTTGGGGGCGTGCCTGGAAATTCGCTGGTTCATACGATTGCATCCATTGCGACGGGCGGGCTACCTTGGTTGTCTATGAACAACTCCGCGCCATGAGGCAGGCCGCTGACATGGCTTCTCTGTCAAAGGACGATGTGGATGCCATTTTCTTCAGCAACGCCAGCCAATTGTTCGACGTGAATTTCGTCTAGCCGCAAGTCATGCGGGATTTGCGGCGTGGTTCAATTGGCGGTACGCTGGCAGGCGACCGTGGGCGAGGATGGATTGTCTGCATAGTCGATGGCGATGATGCGATAGAAACTGTCTTCGTGCATCGGGAAGAAATCACGAAAATGGCATTCGGCCGTCTTGCCGATGAGTGTCTGAGGTGATGGTTTGAAGTCTATGACGGTGCCTCTGTGTATTTCGTATGCAGCGATGGCGAGGTTGTCCGTGGCGGGAAGCCATGATAGGATATTGTCATTGCCGTCGGCCTTGACTGTGACATTTTTTACGGGCGAGGGCGGCTGGCGGTCTTCGCCAGACCAGACAACGATGTCATCGACAATCCAGCGATACGGCTTTGATGACTTTGCACGCAAGGTGATGTTCCTGACAATGTCTCCCATGTCAATGGAATTTGGCACGTGGAGCGGAAGGCGGATGAGATTCCACTGACCGCGTGGCGGCTTGATGAGTATGTCGGCCTTTTTCCCTTCTTGAGTATAATTCCAGAATGCGACGCGGTATTCCGCAACGTCATCTTTGGGGACGAACAGTTTGAATGCAATCATCAAGTCTGGTGCGGATGGCATGTCGCCGATGTGGTCGAAAAGCAGCAGAAGTTCGCCATCAGAGATGTCTTGCCCCTCAAACTTGCCAGGCTTGATGGCTCGTCCGTGGTCTTCGCAGCCAGGCTCCGAGAAGGCGAGTGGCTTCAGTCTGCTTTTC
>JAGCTA010000259.1 GCA_017963875.1 Victivallales bacterium
AATGGGACAAAACCAGCAAAAATAGCAAAGTCAATCTCGTATTTCGCAATCATGGAACGAAGCCCGTCCGTCCACATCCTTCGCACCTCCTGGCCACGCGGAGTCATGATCGAGACGCGCGTCTCGCCCTGAGCCTCATAGAATTTTCTGATATCCGAGGCGACCAATGGAATTCCAAACTTCTTTCCAAGTTCCTTTGCACGGCTTGTCTCTGGGGCATCGGTCACAAGTGCCTTCACCTGTACAGGATTGTCCTCCAATGTCAGCAAATATTCCAGAACATGCTCGGCGTTTGTGCCGCTGCCGCTCAGAAATATTCCGACATGTGGTTTCCCGTGTTTCTGCGAATTCAGTAAAGGTCTCAGTTCTGCCATGGTGTTTTCCAAAAGATTGAACGATTTTGCCGCTGTCACCCGTTCATGTTTCTTCCCTGTATTTGCTATACAATATAACATTTTTCCGTTTTTGTAAATAGTTTCAAGACAAAATCTGCCTGAATATGACTTTTTTCAACGATTTTTCGAATGCCATTTCAAAAAAAACGCCCTTATTCATAAAAAAACAGATGATTTAGTTTGAAACTTTGGCTTTTTTTGACATAGTATATTACTTGGTATTTTTTTGTTTTTCCCAAAAACAATGATTTAAAACATTACATATACAACAACAATTGGAGCAACAAAAGCCATGAAAAACAACGGTCTTAAAGTCCTTATCTGCACTCTCGCTATCGTAGTCCTCTCACAGGCGGCAAGTGCCATCAGTCTCAATCCATTCAAACGCGAGGGGCGCACCCGTGCCAACACCCTGCTCATTTCAGGCAACTTCCTCGAACCAAGACTGATGGCTGAACTGGCCCAATACCGCACAAAGCAGCCGATTCTGCTGATCGCACCAGACGCAAGCGGAAACAACACCCTGTTCTTCATGCCTGCGGGAACCAAACCAATGACCGAATCCGCAGACAAATTCAGCGGCATTCTCTCGCTCATCAATCCCAAACGCATCATCATCCTCGGAAATGCCGACTATGTGCCCGCGCAATTCGTGAACATCGCGCAGAAGAAATTCCCTGTCATCATCCTGAACAACTCCGACTGGAATGTAAACTGCCAGTCACTCGCCGATCTTCTCGAACAACCCAAAATCATCTCGCTCTACAACGACTACCTTTCACGCATCATGGCGGCACATGAAGCGGCCAAGAACATTGACTGAGGCTTTCAAAAGCAGTTTTCTCCCGTGACAGCCAATTCTGTGTGCCAACTTCAGATTGCACTGTCCCCATTCTGACAGCCGCCCATTAAAGGAATCACGTTGTTACGTGACTGACAAATGCTCATGTTCCATACCATCTACACAATTGCGAAAAACACATTCAAGGAATGCCTTAGAGAACCGATTTACCTTCTAGTGCTCATTTCGGTGCTCTGCATGATCGGGCTGTTTCCAATTTTCAGCATGTTCGTTTTCCGCGAACAGGAAAAACTGGTCATGGACAGCGCCCTTGCAACCATCATGCTTTTCGGCTGGCTACTCGCCATCCTCGTTGCATCATTCGCAGTCTCAAGGGAAATCGACAACGGCACGGCACTGCTTCTCCTCTCAAAGCCAGTTCAGCGCCCAGTCTTCATCATCGGAAAGGTCATGGGCATTGTCGCTGCATTGACGGTCTTCTGGTTCATTTCTGCCGCATCAGGCTTGATTTCACTGCGCATCGCCGCAGATCAATTCCGTTTTGACGGCGGTATCATGATTGCCTATGCGGCAGCGATCATCCTGTCATTCGTCATCGCAGGCACATGCAACTACATCTACAAGGCATCGTTCCCGATGGTCACCGTCCTGGCACTCATCGGAACAATCTTCCTCGTCGGAGTTTTTGCGCAATTCAAGCCAAACGGCGAAACGGGCTCCAACGGGCTTGCCTGGTACGTCATGCCCGCCATTCTGCTCATCCTGTTCTCCCTCATCTGCATGGGGACGTTGGCAACAACGCTTTCAACACGCTTCGGGCTCGTCTCAAACCTCCTTATCTGCGTCGTCATCTTCGTGCTCGGACTGTTGTCCGACTACCTCATCGGCAGACATGCCCGCGAGCCATGGTATGATTCTGTCCCCAAGGGAAATGAGACCATCTGGATGGCGCGATACACTTTTGCGCCTACGGAAAAATACGACATTGACAAGTGGAGCAAGCCAGAAATCATTGACGCACCTGGCAGTTTTGTTCTCTGGACAGGCGCGGACAAACCTGGCATCCTTCCACAGGACCTTGGCAACGACCCTGACAAGGCATGGGAGAACCAGCAGCAATGGTATCGTAACCCCAATGACGTCCCATCAAAAGTGACTTTCATGGCGCAGTACAATCTGGCAGATAAGGAAAAACGCTGGACAATCACAGAAATCGCCAATGAGCAGAAAAACGCCAAACCTGATTCGCAGAATATGAATGACGCCTATACGGCATACGTTTTCCGTCGTTCATACGCGCCGCCACGCACTCCAGACGGCGGGACGTACCTCGACCCAATCCCGTCTGGCGGCTCGTACATCGCCTCTGCCATATATGCCATCATGCCAAACTGGCAGTTGTTCTGGATG
>JAGCTA010000260.1 GCA_017963875.1 Victivallales bacterium
GCTCCTGCTTAGGCGTCTGCTGCTCCTGCTTGTCCTGTTTGTCCGTTTGCACCTGTGTGCCTTGCTGGGGAGTCTGCTCTTTTTGAGTCGGCTGTTCTGTTTTTGAGGATTGGTTTTCCTGCTTGGAACCATCTGCAACAGGCGTGGTTGAAGTTTCTATGGAAAGAGGTGTCGATTCAGCGGATAGAGGCTTATCGGAACCTGATTTCCTTGTGAGGATGCCAAATAAGATTATTCCTGAGGAAATCATTAGTACGAGAACGAGAACAGCAACGACAATAAGAATAGGAATGAGTTTGCGAGAGCGGGTGGCAGTTGCAGGAATCGCCGCCGCAGGCATGTCCATCGTCTGTTCTGGCTGTTCCGCGTTTGCTTCACTCGTCGCTGACGAGGCAGGAATTTCTGACGCAGACTGCTGTTGTGGGGCAGGCGACTGCTGTGGTGTCGCAGGCATTGCCGTTGGCATTGTGACTTCTGGCAATTCCGTTGGCATTGGCTGCTGCGGAGTATCGGCACTCTGCACTTGTGAAGGCTGCGGTGTCGCGGGCACTTCAGTATGCATCGTGGACTTCAACTGGAGGCGTGGCCGACTGCTGGCAGGCACTGGCGTTTCCGAAGGCTGCTGAGGTGTCGCAGGCACCGCCGTCGGCATTGTCACTTGCGGCGGTTCTTCCAAGGATGCCGCTGTTGGCGTTGAATTTGGTTTGGAAGAGGGTGCAGAAACCGCGTTGACCATGGTCGGGGCAGTGACAAAAGCCTCATCGTCATCATTGTTGTCAGTTGCAGTGTCTTTAGGAAGTTTCAGCGCGTCAATGCGTCGAATCAATTCCGTTGGCGAGGCGATTCTCTTGGAAAGATCCTTTGCGAGCATGTCTGCCACAAGTTTGGCTACATCGGCAGGAATGTCAGGTGCAAGAGATAAGACGCTTGGGGCAGGTTCGTCACTGATGACACTGACCAGGATTTCGACCGTGGAACTGCCTGAAAACGGACGGGTTCCCGTCAGCATTTCAAAAAGCACGACGCCAAGGCTGAAGATATCAGCGCGCGTATCGACGTGACTGGAGTCTTTGGCCTGTTCGGGGGACATGTATGAAGGCGTGCCGAATACAGCGGCTTCTTGAGTAAGGTTCGCTTCTTTGTCGCCGCTTGCCTTGGCGATGCCGAGGTCTGCCAATCTGACTTCGCCGTGGGCACCGAACATAATATTGTCAGGCTTGATGTCGCGGTGGACCATGTTAAACTGCTGAGCGGCTTTGAGGGCGTCGGCGCACTGGCGGATGATGGAAAGGGCCTCGGAAAGAGGTATCCGCTTGTCCTGCTTGATGCGTTTGCGAAGGCTGACTCCTGGCACATAGTCCATAACAAGATAGTGCATGCCGCTACGCTCATTATAACCAGCATCATGGACGGCGATCAGATTCGGGTGGTGAATTCGCCCTGCAAGCCGCGCTTCGCGGATGAAACGGTCAACAAACTGCTTGTCTCGCTTCGCGATTTCGGGATAAAGGACCTTAAGAGCGAATTCAGAATCCAGAACACGGTGACGTACAAGATACACGGCACCCATGCCGCCATGACCGAGTTCGCGTTCAATGACGAATTTTTCAAATTCATCGCCTGGGCGCAGCAGATTGTTGATTTGTTCGCTCATGAATATTGTCTATCAAGCGTATGATGGAAGTTCAATGCCGAGAAGCGTAGCCTGTTCATAGAAACTGGGCCGTTCTTTAAGTATAAAATCGCCGTGGATTTTTCCATCGGAATCCAGACTCTGCGTCTGCCAGACCAGCAGGTCGCGTGTCTGATATTCACCGTTCCTCAGCGGGAGGACTTCGGAAATCGCCATGACTTTGCGGGAGCCGTCTGACAAACGCGCTGTGTGGACAACTGCGTCAATGGCGGACGCGACCTGCGAGCGGAGCGCCATGAGGGGAATCTCCACACCAGAAAGGAGGGAGCAAGTCTCCAATCGGAAGAGACAATCCAACGGAGTGTTTGCATGGATGGTTGACATGGACCCTGCATGGCCCGTGTTGAGCGCCTGAAGCAAATCAAGTGCTTCGCCGCCTCGGATTTCGCCGATGACCAATCGGTCTGGGCGCAAGCGCAACGCAGATATGATGAGGTCGCGGATGGTGACTTCACCATTGCCGTTTTTGTCGGGTTTGCGTGTTTCAAAGCAGACGACATGTTCCTGCTGCAACTGCAATTCGCTTGCGTCCTCGATGACAAGGACTCGTTCATTTGCAGGGATGAAACTGGACAGTGCGTTGAGCACGGACGTTTTTCCCGAAGACGTTCCACCAGAAACGATAACGTTTTTGTGCATTTTGACAAGCGCATTCAGGAGAAGCCTGGCATCTGGCGAAAGACTGCCATAGTTGAGCATCTTTTCAATGGACAATGTATCCTTCTTGAATTAGC
This sequence comes from Victivallales bacterium, assembly GCA_017963875.1. The sequence continues at coordinate 2,428 of JAGCTA010000260.1, forward strand.
GGATTGCGATGACTGTGCAGCAGCGCGCGAGCGGCGTTATGACTGCATGGACACGGCTGCCGTCTGGAAGACGGGCATCCAGCCGTGGAGTGTTGTCGTCAAGGATGCGCTGGACTGATTTGGCTATATTGGACGCCGCTGCGCGAAGGGCAGGTTCGCTCACGAAGTGCGCATCGGTCTTTTCCAGTTTGCCATGTTTTTCGACATAGACTTGATTTGGACCGTTGATGAGAATTTCCGATACGTCATCGTCTTCGAGAAACGCCTTGACAGGCGCAAGAAAAAGCACGAGAAATGAATTAGTTTGTTCCATAGTCTTTCCTTTCTTCTGCGACTTTCAGAAGCAAGTCACTTTCTTCCCGTTCCCATTTGTCGATGTCAGCAGGGAGCGGCAGGGAATGTGCCGTCTTGATACAGACGGCGGTCAGATTATCAGGTGCGCCCTTTGCGTGGACGGCTTGTTTCAGTTGCTTGACAATGATCTCGGGCTGCATTGTAGCCGTGATGATTTGCGTCATCTCCTCTTCAGAGAGGATAGGGGAGATTCCATCCGAGCAGATGATGTAGATATCGTCTGGACAAATGGCGATGTCATTCCACTCGGGGACGAGATGGCCTGTTCCACCGATGACACGTGTGAGCGCCTTGGCGATTTTCGATGGTACCTGTGGCAATCCCTTTTTGCGGATTTCCTCTCCTACGGAATGGTCCTGCGTCAGTTGGAACAGTTCGCCATTGCGGAAGCAGAAGATTCTGCTGTCTCCGACATGGCACACAAGTGCCTGTTCAGCATTCCATGGGTTCAACAGCATCAGAACCACTGTGGAGCCCATGGAATTGAAATTGTTTTTCTGCATGTAATTGACGACCTTGGCGTTTGCCTTGTGAAGTGCCTGCTGAATCGCGTATTTGCGAGCGCCTGGAGAATCTTCCATGGATGCCATTCCAGCCTGTTTCAGGTTGTCGATGACCGTCGCAGAGGCGATTTCACCAGCCTCTCCCCCGCCCATGCCGTCCGCAACCACGAAAAGCCCTGCTTCAGGAAGGCTGAGGAATGAGTCTTCATTGTTTGTGCGCACCAAACCCATATCTGAAATGGCTGCAACTGTCACATAGTTATATGGAGCATCATTTGGCATCTTTGAATTCACCTTGTGAGAATCGCGTTCGGTCGGTATCAATTTTCCAGAGCATGACGATGATCCTGCTTTCGCCCTGTTCCCAGAGCATCAGGCAGGCTTCTTCCCTTTTTCCAATGGGAATGAAATGCTTTAGTATATATCCTTTTGTCTCGAATTTCGAGCGGACACGGATTTTTGCTGCAGAAAAAGGCAGTTGAAGTTCGATGGTCTGCTGCCATGAACCGCGTCCAGGCATGGCCCATTGCTTCGCGGGCGTCTGTCCAAGCATGGTGGATGGCGTTGCCATCGTCAATGGAAACATCATTGGCATGGCTGCAAGCAACATGGCGATGGACAGTCTATTCGGCATAACTCCCCAACTGCTGCTTGTAGGTGACATCATTGCCTGCGGGCGTTTCTGAGCCAAGAGTGTCCTCGGTGAAGAGCCAACCATCGCCTATGACATTGCCCAGGATGGCCTCCCCAATGAGTTTTTTTGCATCGGCGGCGCGGTTGAAGCCCTTTTCGCCGCTTTGCGGTGTCCAGTTGCGCTGGATGACATGGTAGCGGCAGAGATTCGGACCTGGAAATTCGCCAGTGGCGGGGTCTGGGTAGAAGCGGTAGGAAACAGGCTGCTTGGTATATTTTTCGTCTCCGAAAACGGTACGCTGCAGGGAGAGGAGTTGATAGAGCATTTCAGGCAAGTGGTATTCGACGTCAATGCGCCCAGCATACACTGCGTTCCAGCGGTTGGCGAGAATCTGTCCGTTATGGCTTTGGTAGAGATTTGCGTACGAGGCAGGGGAATTGACGGAGCCTGGCATGAATCCATTGAAGACATTCTTGATATGTCCCGCTATTGCGCTTTCATTGTTGCCTAGCATCAGCCGATGGGTGCCTCCGACAGTGATGAACTGATCAAGCATGGCGATTTTGTTTTTCAGCATGACCATGTCGCACATAAGAAGCATGCCGCCGAATAGCAGCAGATAGATAGGCGCGACGATGAGGAATTCCGTTAGAACGGAGCCCTGGTCGCTGCCTGTCATGAGCCTTTGGATGTTTCTGGCGAATTTCATCAGTTGGAGATGTTGTTGGTCTTGAACACGTTCTTCTGGATGATGTTCTGGAGGTTGTTCTTCATTTCTATCAAGGTTCCGCTGTCGCCATTTTCATTGCCGAGGAAATATCCTGCAGCGTTCTGCAACTGTCCCTTCAGGTCATTGAACATATTGACGAATTCCGCAAATGCGGTCTTCAGTGCATCCGTCAGTTTGTCGAGCAGGCCGTTGACGATGTCATTTAAGAACTTGGAGACGGTGTTGGCAATTTTACTGATGAGGTTCTGGGCAAAGTTCTTGAGTTTTTCGGCAAGATTCTTGAGTTCATCGGTGATTTTGGAGACGAGTTCCTTGATCATATCTGCGAGTTTGCCGTCCTTGAGGGCGTTCCAGAAATTGGCGAGACCGTCCATGATGCCACCAGAGTTCAGGCCGAGCGCATCGAATACTTTTCCAAGCAACGGGTATTTCTCAACAAGTTTGTCAAGCGTTTCACCGATTCTCTTCTCAAGTTCGTCAGTCGCGATGGTCGATGCCGTATCCACGACATTGCTGATGAAACTGTCGCCGTCGCCATTCAGGATGGCATCAATGGCACCTTTCGCTTTCTCGCCCGCTTCTTTGCCGAATTTTTCTTCGACGATGTTGCTGATGAAATCGGAGACGCCTCCCTTGGCGTTGTCCCATGCGCCTTCCCAATCGCCTTCGACGAGTTTGTCAATGGTATCAAGGACCTCCTGCTTCTGTTCGTCGGTGAGGTCGGTCTGTTCGAGCAGGCTTGCGACCGCGTCATGCGCGGCGGCCTGCGCGAGGTCATCCACGCTGTCGATGACGTCTCCTAGTCCATCGCCTTCGCTAATGGCCGTGACCAGTTCCTTGACGGCATTGGCGGTGTTCGGCGGCAAGTTGTCGTCGATGACTTGCTGGAGGCCGTCGGCGAGCGCCTCTTCGAGCGTCATTTCTCCATTGGCAATCTTTTTCGCATAATCGGCGATGGCGGCGGCGTTGTTCTTGCCGAGGTATGGCGTGAGTTCCTCCTCAAGTTTGGAGATGGGGATTTGCTCTGCCAGTTCAAGGAGTTGTTCTCCGACTTCCACGAGGCCATCATGGATTTTGTCGGCGAGTTCATTGGCCTCATCGACAACTTCCTGGTCGTAGCCTTCCTCCTCAAGTTCCTTGGCGAGTTCGCGTGCGGCCTCTTCGCGCTCTTCCTGTGGCTTTGATTCATCGTTGACGATATCGATCAGGTCATCAACCGTCTTGTCGTTCTTGTCGTCATTGTTTTTGTTGTCATCCTTTTTATCGTCATCCTTTTGTTTTTTGTCGTCTTTTTTATCCTTGTCTTTGTCCTTGTCCTTCGTGTCATCGTGAGTTTCCTTGACTTCTTCGGACACAAGTTTGTCTTCGGTCTTGTCGACAACCTTGTCGAGTTTCTCGTCCATGTCGTCACCGCCTTCCTTGAGGATTTGGCAGATATCGTCGGCGCATTGATTCAGAATTTTCTTTTCTTCATCGGACATGTCGGAATCATTGACTTCGTCTTTGAACTGGTCGATCAGGTCGTTGATATCATCATAGAGGTCTTTGATGTCGGATGCCTTATCGAGCATGTCAATGATCTTCTTGACTTTCTTGAGAAGGTCGATGACGTGCTCGATTTTGCCTGCGGCGAAGAGACCAGCGACATTCTTGATGACATCGAAAAGTTTGCCGAAAGGATCGAAGTTGTTGCCCTTTTTCTTGTTGTCGTTGTTCTTATTGTCGTCCTTGTTGTCGTTGTCCTTGTCTTTGTTGTCGTCCTTATTGTCATCGTCCTTTTGGACTTCTTTTTGGTTCTCCTTCTCGATAGCCTCCTGGGCTGCCTTGACCGCTGCATCGTAGGCATTCTTTGCGGCATCGATGATGTTTTTAGCGGCACCTGTGGCAGGCATTGTGAAAGGATCTCCACCTGAATCGCCTGAGACCAGACTGACAAGCGTGCCCCATACTTTCCCAGCGGCATCAATAACCTTGCCGCCCACGCTTGTGGCGGCGACCGTTCCTATAATATTGCCAGCCTTGTCGACGATGACTCCTGCGCCTTGAATGACGACACCCACGATGTTGCCAGTCTTGTCGACGACGACCTGGCCGACTTCCTTGGCCTTTTCCGATGCCGAGTCAATCGCATTGGAGACAGCGTGACCGAAACTATCGAAAAAGCCACCCGTGCTTTCATCGTCGTCCGCTCTGACGACCAACTGGAATGAGAGAAGCATTGCCAGGAAAATACGAATCAGTTTGTTCTTCATTATTTTGCCTCCTTGCCTTTGTTCCAGACAGCCATCAGTTCATCAGAGGCATTCAGGTCGTACCATTCCATGATGCGCGAGATGCCTTTGCGCGGGAAAGTCACCGTGACGATGACACGCGGCATCTCCATGTTGAAGAAAACAAACAGGGTTGCATCTTTGCCTGGGAAAAAGCAATATGGGATGAATCTCTGGCGGAGCACAGAGGGCAGTTTCATGAAATTCGGAATGAAATCCGCGCCGCCATCGGTGAAATAGGACTTGAGTTTGTCCTCATGGCCTGCGGTCAGGTAGTACGAAATGCGGTTGGCCTCGCGTTTCATCGGTTTGTTCTTCATGAACATGAGCAGAAGTTTGAGGCGTATGGCAGAACGGATCTGGATTCTTTCGACATCCTTCGGGTCAGCGAGTTGAAGTTTGGTCAATTCAATCTGTGCCTTTGGCGCATAAACCGTGTCGTAATATTTCGTTGTACGCGATGTGACATTCCAGAGGTCAACGGCATACGGATTGGCTTTTGGAACCGTGCCTTCGACGTCTGCGAGATTCTCAGCGTATGGCTCGCCACGGAACTTGCACCCGCTGACAAGCGCGAAGTTCTCGACTTTAGGGATATTCGGCAATCCTGTGGAATTCAACAGCAGGATGGTGTCCCAGAACGGGTTGTATAACGCCGAATAGTTGATGTTTTCGCTTCCAAGGACGATGGAGCCAATGAAGAAGTCCTGCAACTGGTCTTCGGAAAACTCCTTGGAGATTCGCATCCAGCGAATGGCCGCGCGTTGGCTGAAAAGTGCCTTGACGGCATTTGCAGAGTTTCTGGAAGCGGCTTCGCGGAGCGTTGAAACGGTAAAAACTGCTTCCATGGCCATGAGCGCAGGGTCGTTTTGCGGCTTCTTGTCTTCAGCGCATAGCAGTGCCAAAGAGGTCAGGCTGGCGCAGAATGCGATCAGTAAAATCTTTTTTAGTCTTTTCATCGGTTGGGTCTCTTTTTGGTTATATAAACATGGTTATTTCATCAGTAGATTTTCAGCCGTTCCAATTCAAGGAGGTTGTTGAGTTCCTTGTTGTTGATATTGACTGGGTGCGTGATGGCGGAACCAGGAAGCGAGGAGTTTCCGAAATCATTCCACGTCTGCTCGGACATCATTTGCATGACGCCTGACGAGGTGTTCTCGGTCATGGCCTGCCAGAGGACGGTCGAGTTTGGTGCGCTCCAATGTTCATATTTGCCTATATGGGCGCGGCTGTATCGGACGGGAAGCAATGTCGCTTCCCAGTCGGGGGTGCAGAGGTTCCAGGCGTGCTTCAGGCGTTCTTGATTGTCGCCGTCCCTGCAGACGCATCCGACGCGCAGGTCCTTGAGGTCGGCTGTGGCAGCGGATGA
>JAGCTA010000261.1 GCA_017963875.1 Victivallales bacterium
GGACGATTGCGGAATTCCGACAAAAAAGCGCTTCCTTGTCGAAAAAGGCAGAATCAACCTGTTCCTCTATGACTACGACACTGCCTGTCTGGTCAATGCCGCCCCGACGGGAAACTCTGGCTGTGCCCCTTACAACCCCATTCTCATGCCAGGTGAAATCAACAGCAAGGAATTGCTGAAAAGCATCAAACGTGGTATATTCATCGATCAACTCCTTGGATTTGGGCAGAGTAATTTCGCCAATGGCGATTTCTCCGCCAACATCCAACTGGGATATGTCATTGAAAACGGTGAAATTGTCGGTCGGCTCAAGGATGCCATGATTGCTGGAAACATCTTCGAGATGCTTTCAAAGCCAATCATCGCAAGTTCCGATGTTGACAAGTGCCACCTCAACCCGTACATGCTCTTTTCAGAAGTCAACTTTTTCTCCAAATAATTATGTCAGAAAATGACATGTTTTTGTGTTTTTTTGATATTCCATTTTCTTTTTTATAAGTTATTTTATATTGTGTTTTTTTCACTGTCGCATTATTCCCCATGAGGGTCGGTAATTGCGCATGACAATGAGAACGTGAAAAGCCCCTAAAGAGGGGCAAATTAAAGACCCCGTAAGTGGTCAAATATTAGACACCCCAGGTTGAGCGAAACGAAACCTGGGGGAAGCCGAACCAAAAGAATTCCGACCTCGAAGAGGTCGAACCTACTATCTTGGGGAACAAAGCGTTCCCTGTCAAGAAAAATAACCTGGCTAACAACCAAGCAATATAAAAATAAGGCAAATAAATCATGAATGACATGACACCATTACGCAAGGAAATCCGCGCGCTTCTGCCAGACAACAACATCGATCCAGCAAAGGCTCCTGAAATCCACGAGTGCATTGCATCGCTGCAAAAGGAATTGGAGGACTTCACACAGAAGAATCCCGATTTCACGGCCCTTGATATCCGTAGACGCTTTTACGAATTAATTCCAGACATGGCGCCGCTCTTCATCTATCGCAATTCACCATTCTACTATGAAGCGGGCACCAACGGCGGATGGTATGTCAACAGACCAGGCACGACGCCGCGGGCCTTCACCCAAAAATTCATAGCGGAAAAAATCCCCCAGGAGGATTTACAGGCATACATCGCCCGCAGAGAGCAGAACTACATCCTCTGCTGTGGCTTCTTCACCGATGAAATACATCATATTCCACCGCTTCAAAACATTCTTGCGCACGGATTTAAATACTATCATGAAAAAGTGCTCAATGAACTGCCAAAATGTCAGGACGAAGATGAACGGCGATTCCTTGAAACCGCAGCCGCAGGCCTTGAGGCAGTCCATAGACTGCAATTGCGTTTCGTCGATATGGCGGAAAAAATACTTTCTGAGGAACAGTTGACTCCACAGCAGACGTCTTTCATGAAAATGATTGCAGACGCCGCCAAGCATTGCCCTTGGGAACCTCCGAGAACGTTCTATGAGGCACTGAACACCCTCTGGTTCTCACGTGAAATCCTCGCCCTCGTCGATGGACTCGCCGTTTTCGCCCTTGGACGTGTCGATGCGTTTCTCATCGATTATTATGACGCCGACCTCAAGGCTGGAAGGCTCACAAAAGACGAGGCATACGACCTCATCTGCCGTTTCCTCACTGTCGCCGACTGCCATTATGACGGCATGTCCATCGTGGAATCGTACAGTGCACATGAATTGGAAATCCCAATCACCCTCGGTGGCTGTGACAAAAACGGTGCCCCTGTGTTCAATGATATCACGAAGATGGTTCTCAAGGCGCATCAGGAACTTGACATCGTTTTCCCGAAACTTCACTGCCGTTTCGATGAAAACTCGCCCCATGAGTATCTCGCGACAATCGCAAAGATGGTCTGCGACACACACTGCGTGTTTGCGCTGTTTAACGACAGTCATAACATCCCCGCGCTTGTTGAGTCGGGCGTTCCGCTTGAATGGGCACGAACCTATATCGGCACTGGCTGCTGGGATGGCTATGTAGATAGCATCACGGATGTTGACACCGCCAACTATGTCAGCGTCGCACGTGCCTTGGAAGCCGCGATTTACCAGGACAAAGACCTCGCCGAAAAGGCAAACCTGACATTCAGACCCCTGGATGACTGCCCCGATTTCGACACCATGCTCAATCAGTTCTACGACGACTTCATCGCCTTTGTCCGTGACCAGTTGCGCATGTACACCGACTACGGGAAACTAACGCCGCTTTCCAACCCGCATCCCACCTACTCCGCCTGCATCAACAGTTGCATTGAAAACAGAAAGGACGTCACCGCTGGCGGTTGCGACCAGAAGCCACGAATCATCACGTTGGCCTTCACCGCGAATGTCGTCGATTCGCTTTGCGCCATCAAGACACTTTGCTTTGACCGCCATGTCTGCACGGTCCGCGAACTGCTTGACGCCGTCCGCAGGAATTGGGAAGGAGCCGAGGGACTTCGCGCTCAGGCCATCCAGTGTCCGCATTGGGGAGACAACTCCGAATTGTCCAACCGCATCATGGGGTTCATTTATGACTCGGTTTATCGCGACATCTGCGACTTGAAGAACGACCGTGGCGGTCCGTATCTCATTGCCGCGTGGATCTACCGCGAATATCGCTTCTGGGGCGAAAAGATGCGTGCGCTACCTGATGGACGCCATAACGGCGACTACCTCTCACAGGGTCTTGTCCCTTCGGAATTCCGCAACAAAGAAGCCATAACAACGGTATTGAACGCCATTGGCTCCTTGCATCATGAGAACATCTTCGCTTCCAACTGCAATATGTCGTTCGACAAGAACACAATCACGCCTGAAATCCTTGAGGCGATTTTCAGGACGTTTGCCTCGAAGGGCATCCATCTTCTCCAGCCAAACTGCTTTTCGCGCGAAGACCTGCTTGACGCGCAAATCCACCCCGAACGCCATCAGAACCTCATTATAAAAATCTGTGGCTTCTCGGCACGATTTGTTTCACTCAATGCTGCATGGCAGGCAGAAGTCCTGCAACGCCACCAATACGCAAATTGAAAAGCAGTCGTGGGCCGCGTTAGCGGCGTAGGAAGGGCCAGCCGTGGGTGGAGCGAAACCGCGTTAGCGGGCAGTTTGCCCCCCAGCGAAAAGCCGCGTTAGCGGCGCAGGAAGGGCCAGCCGTGGGTGGAGCGAAACCGCGTTAGCGGTGATGCGCAACCCACGGAAGCCAGCATGAATATCGAGAGAGCCGCGTTAGCGGCGATAGGAACCATCTGTAGGCGGAGCGCAGCCGCGTCAGCGGCAAGCGTAGCCGTGTGCTCGCGTTAACAGCCCCCCCTCCCACGAAAA
>JAGCTA010000262.1 GCA_017963875.1 Victivallales bacterium
ATGCAAACAGTTTCGGCGTCTCGACAACAAGCGTCAGTGGCGTTTCCAAATCAAAATCCTCTCCAACGGTAAAAGGTATCTCCAATTCGACATCGCAGTCACGCTTGAGTACGACGAGACGCGACTGGAGTGAAATGATGTCACATGCCTGCCATTCGCCGCCATCAACACGATAACGACAGCGGTCAAGCGTCAATATGTTCTCATCTGACTCAGCAAGCAGCATCTTTGTGTCCGCAGATTTGAGGCACGGAGCCGTCATCAGCATACGGCAAGAAGATTGCCTGGCGACTGCCAGCGGGCTGTTAGGCACAAACAACAACAGGGAATCCGCACCGCCGAAATAGTAGTCGAATTCAAATCTGTTCCCTTGGACAGAAACGCCGTTGAGAAGGCGGAAAGCCCCTGTCCGTTCATCGATGACTTCCACCTGTGCGCCTGTTTTTGGAAGCGACACATGGACCACAGCCGACTCATGATAACGGCGGTTGCAGAGGAAGAAGACGCGTCCGCCACGCCCTTCAAGGTCGTCCACATCCCGCCAGACGCTGAGCATTTCCGTCGATGGAGCGCCATTTTCCGTCATGCAGATTCGTTCTGGGTAAAGAGCCGCGACGGCATCAGCCGTGGCATTTTCATCCTTGAAAGTCGGCAATGAGTTGAACCAACTCTGTGTATCTTCATCTGCAGGAGTCCCGTCGATGCATAATGCTTTTTCTGGCTGATGGGCATTTTCCATCTTGAACACCGTTCCGCCGTTCAACTGGAACACGCGGAGCATTTCATGAACCTTTTCCGACAAATTGATGAGCGGCGGTATGACGACGCATGAATAACTGCATTTTCCAATGATGATTTTTCCATTTTCGCAATGGCCGTTTTCCTCGTAGATGAGTTCGTCACAGTAATGGTGGGAAATCTGGCGTGCATCAAGGGCCATGGTCAACTTCCTTAGGCTGTCAGTATAATATGCGAACAGCGCATCATTCTGACTTCCAGCATATTGCATCCATACTGACGAAAGCGGATGGATGACAAGAGTGCTGACAATAGACGTGCCTTCGGCAAGTATTTCACCGACGCGTGAGAAATAGTCGTTTATGACATGGTAGTCGCCCCACCATGGCTGATGGTAGTTTGCGCTGGAAGGATAGTCCCGCTTTCTCAAGCCACGGAGCGTATAGCCTTCCAGATGCTGGCAGAGGAAGTTGATTCCATGGGCAAGTTCAGGCTGAAACACATAACGCTGGCCGCTGAAATTGCAGTTCCAGCCAGTCAAGGCAAAACTCTCCGTCAACAACTGCTTCTGGCCGAATTGCGCCCCCGTTGACACCAATTGTGTCATCATGACGCTATTTGGGATGGTGCGCCCCAGATGGTCAACCCCTGGGATGGAATAATACTGGTACTGCGGCATGATGGAGCCGTTGCAGGAAATTTGCCAATGGCATGTCTCCTCAAGGACATGATGGCCAGTTAATAGCCAGCCGTGCGCATCGCACCAATCACGAATCTGCTTCATGAAACTGTCCCTGAACAACTTGGCGCACAATCTCCAGAAACGTACTCTAACCGCTTCGCAACCCGGGAATTCCATTCCCAAAGCAGGGAGTTCCTCCAGCAATTCCCTTTCGTATTCCTTCTTGTACTCTCGCTCGATGACCAATGACCATAGCAAGCCGTTTCTTGACAACTGCGGTTCGTCTGTGAAAATTCCCTTCAAATGGGCGAGAATCTCCTTCGGCAGCGTCTCATAATAGTGGCGATGGGTCACACGGATGAACTCTGCGACTATGTTCGCGTCCAGATTATCAACATAGTATTTGTTGATGAGATAATACGCCCGCAGGACTTGTCCGCTGATGTTCTCTGGCAGTGTCCTGCCAAGCAGTTTTTTCCCATCGGCTGAATAGAAGGCGATGGTATGCTCTGCCTGCCGTGCCTGCTCCGCGTCAACGAGTTCAAAGCGAAGGTATTTCTGCTGATACGTTTCGCCCAAGCCGTTGACAAGCCCACCGCCGAAGCCAGACGGCCAGCCATTTTCATCGTACAGCCAAGCATTCATGCCAAGTTTTCCCGCTTCATCACAGCATGCGCACACGCATTCCATCCATTCGTCGGAAAGATATGCCGTCTGAAGCCCGCCTCGCGCGTGCATGAAGAAGCCGCCTAATCCTGCATTATGCATTTCACGTATCTGCCGACGCAATTCGGCGGGTTCCAGGCGGTCATTCCAACTCCAGAAAGGAACTGGGCGGTATTTCATGTCTGGGTTCTGCAAATTCAAACGTGCCATTCTGACTCCTTGTCGTGTATGGTAATCAACTCATCACATCATTCGTGGTCGCCGTCAACGGCAGCCACGAATTTCGCATATAATTGGTTAAGTTTGTCCAAATAAAACTCTATGTTCTCGTTGCGCGTCTCTGGTTCTTTTCCCTCATATAAAACACAATTGTCGGCGACTACCACGCGTTTTTTCGCGCCTGTCACATAATATTCAACCGAATCCCCCATCTTGTATTCTTTGTCCGAAGTCAAGGCAACCTCGTACGCGGCGCTCCGCCTCGTCGTTCCCTTTGCCAATTTGTCCGCATAACTCTGAGGAGACTCTGACAGATACTCTTTCTGAACAAAGTCCGCCAACGGAAGCCTCCGCAATGTTATATCGTTTTCATAGCGATCACGAAGCGCAGACAATTCGCTGGAGCGGCTGTGCAAAAGCAACGAAATCACTTCCCTGATGAATCGTCTCTGGAAAGGCTCCAGCCCGCGCGACTTCAAAGCAGCGCCTGAAATCTTGACGCTGTCCTTGCTGTCAAGCAACGCATAGTTTTTCGCCTTGTACGAAAACATCGCCACATAAGTCGCATCCAAGTCCACTTCAATGCCTTCTGGTAGAATCGACTGGACGCTTTCACGCATCGCTTCTGTGGATTCCACTCCTGCGGGCGGCGTGAAGTAGATGCCATCCGTATCCATTTCAATGATGACCGCACCCTTGGTCATGAGGAAATCGCGCATGGAACTGAGAATCTCACGACCACGAAGCGTGATTCGAGACGCCATGGTGAAGTCATTGAATGTCCCCTGCGTGAAGGCTGTATAGCCGTAGAAGGAATTGATAAGAATCTTGAAACTGGATTGAAGCGCATTGAGATTCTCGCGCTCCGCGCCCTCCGCATTCCGCATGGCGTCTTTGGCGGCCAAGCGGAACTGACGAAGATTGCTCAGTAATTCAAGAAATATCCCTTGGGTATCCGACGCGGGCGTCAGATGCTCGCTACTGATGACGCTTGGATACAGGCTGCGTACATCAATGTGCCATACATTGTGGAAAACACCGCTGACCATGGACTCGCTCAACGCCCCCATGAGGTCGCTCGGGGCCTGTGGCGTCGGCAACGCAATCCCACGTGACAGGTATTCCGCGCAAAGCAACGCGTCAATGCGCGTCGCATTGCCTCTGAGGACACAATTCTGATAACTGAAAGGCACGAGTTGCGACTGGTAGAAAAAACTGGGCGAAAGAATTCGCGACAGACCGTCTGTCTCCCTGACATCGTCCAGACAATAGTCCTTCAGGACCTCAGGAGACGCGTCGTATGTCTTGCTAATATCCTCCCCCTGAACATATGTGCGGTTTGGAGCAGCGACATTGAAATAGCGCGCACATGCCTTCAGGCCATGGCTTTCCAGTTCTCGATGTGCGATATCATAAAGAATAACCAGAAAATAAGTGTCGATGACATGGCGTCCATAGATATCAAATCGCTGGTAGTTGATGGAACGTTCGCCCGCGGTGAAACGGCTGGCTCGGGACTTGACGATTCGACCGCCGCGCCCCAGCGCAAATGGAATCTTGTGGCGTTTGCAACGCTTTTCCAAATACGTCAGATCGAAATTGAAAATATTATGTCCTTCGATGACATCGGGGTCATGAAGGCGAATAAGTGAAATCATTTTATTCAGAAGCGCGGCCTCGCCGCCCTCCTCCTTGTTGGACAGACAGACTTCAAATCCAGTCGTGTCAATCAGTGAAACAAGAATAACTTCATCTTCTGGACTGTCAGGATTGCTGAAGTGGTGTCCAGGCGCGCATTTAGTCTCAATATCAAGTTGCATTCTCCTTAAATCGCCGAAATCAAGCCCACGGAACAGACGTATATTCAGCCTGGTCAGCAATTGCTGTGTCATGTCACTGAAAACGCGATATGGCGCCAGCGGCGACGATGGCGGCAGCCCTGTCAGCGTCTTCAGTTTCTTGACGGCATCATCATACGTTTTCTTGCTTGAGAAGGAAACGCGAAAACGATGCACGCCCTCCCCTGCCAACGGCTCCACGAGAGTCGTTCCAAGCAGTTGTGAAGCGAGCGCCTCGCCCGATGTCAGCAAAAATGGCTGGAATGGGCGATACTGCGACGCAAGGCTTCCATCCTCCTGCCGCAGAAAAAGTTCCGCCTTTCCAGCATTTTCATCATATTCAACTGCTACAACTTTTTCGAGGTCGCTTCGGACCAATCTTCCCAAATCCATTGTGTCCATGAAAGTTCCTCCTGAAAACTATCTGAAAATCTATTTTTCTGTTTCTAAACCACTAATAAAACATAGTGCATTAAACCATCTTGTCAACCTATTATAACAAGGAAAACAGACTTTCTGCAATAGAGTCAGGAAGACCACGTCGAAAGAAGCAGCCACAAGAGCGAAAAATACGGCGGGAATCCATGGGAATCCGTAGGATTCTTGAGGAATTTACAGGATTTTACAGGAATTTAAATGATAGTTCATGAAAGTGTATGATAGTGTATGACAATAACTTGCATTTTTAATTTACTGATATATCATTTGCATATCGTCAAATCTGCCATTACCATTGCAGATTATTTTCAGATCAACAAACATAACACAAGGAGCCATCATGACCGAAGCATTAAGTACAGTTCAATCATCCGAGACATTTTGGTTTGACACCTTCATGGAATTCAGGAAAACAGGGGTCATAACCTCGACGATGCTCAAACTTCTGACAGAGAAAAGAAAAAAGCACAATCTGTCACTGGCGAAAATCGGCATTTTGCTCAACATAACCCCACAAACCTATTGCAATTGGACAAAGGGATACATCAGGCATTGCAACTACCAGCATCGTGAAAGAATCATAGAATTCTTGTGCGGACATTTGGATTGCTTTATGAATGACAGGGACATGAAAGACGGCGCGTATGAGATCAAGCAGGAAAACTCCATGGAGCGCCAAATGCACAGAATCCAGAAGTTCAGCCGCCAAATGCACAGAATTCTTAAACTATTCCATTACTCGTTGGAGAATCCACGTTCATGCGAACAACTCCTGGCAAAATTCGGGAATTGCTGCAAAGCATCACTTAACATAGTAAACAACAATGCAATGGATTATAGAAAAATCACCATGGCAGACCTTGATTCCTCGCCTGAAATCATGATTCCATTCCAAGAAATCATGCCTGTTGAAATCCAATTTGAAGAACAATTTATCGGCAACATCATTCATCAGTAGCCATCTTATCGGCTCAGTCGTTGCGTACTGAGCCGATATTTTCAAGCCATAAGGCGTCACATCATTTGTCAGGCGGCGGAAGCGGCGGAGGCGGTGGAGGCAATGCGTTTCCATCCATGCGATGTTTCTGATTTGCATCGTTTTGTGGAGGAGGCATCTTCCTCAGCAGCATTTCCACACGCTTGTCGATGGCTCCCTGGCGGTTCTGCTCAAGTTCTGCCAGACGTTCCGACATCATCTTCAGACGTTCCTTCATATCGGCAATCATGGCATCCGTGGCGTTTTCCACTGCAACAATCAATTCCTTTTTTATGGCCTCCCTCTCGCCATCAGTACGAGCCTCATGATACTGGCTGCTCAATTTCTGGCATTCGTGTTCAAGTTTTCCAACCTTATTGGGAAACATCGGGCGGGCGGGCATCAATTTACGCAATTCCGAAAAATAAGCCTCCCTGTCGCTGACACGCAGTTTCTCCAACCGCTGATAGGTCTCTGGCTGCTCCTTTTTCAACTTGTCCATAAACAACTTAAAGCCGTCCATGCGCCGTCCCCCGACACCATGCGTGCGAGATTCGTCATTTTTCCACATTCCACCTGGTCTTGGGCCTCCTGCCTGCGGTTCATTTTCCGCGGCAAAGACAGAAGAAAGAACCACAGAAGAGACCACTGCCGCCAGTACCAGCCTGAATCCATGCCTGTTTTCCATTACGACGCTCCTAATTTAACTCAAAAGATATTACTCATGTTCAAAACCAATTGACAATCGGGATTTCCCTCATGGCGAGTTTCCTTTCCGCCAACCATAATTCATTACATCCCATAGACTAGCAACTCAAGTTCGTTCATTGATGCCTCCAAGTCAAGGGAATCCTCGAACACCACGCCATAACTGTCGTTGACTTCATCGCCCTTTTCCGCCTCGAATAAACCAAACTCCTTGAAATCCCCCTCTAATTCCTCAAGCGCATAGTCGGCGGTCAGACAGTCGAACATCAGTGCATCCAAGGACGATTCCGTCTCCTGGATACCTTGCTGTGGAGCAACCGCCACTGTTTCTGTTGTGCCGACACGCCCTGTTGGCCAAAGCGCAATCATTCCAACGACAAACAGCCCAATCACAATACACGCAGCCAACGCCTTCAAATCCCACCTCAGTTGCTTAATCCGACGTATCCGAGACAGTTCATGGCGTGCCATCGTCATCACTCGCGCATCTAGGGCTGGCGATGGCATTTTCTCATTGTCAGACTCATTCAACGCGTCCAGCAACTGCTTGAATTCACGGCAGGAGCCGCATGCATCCAGATGTCTTTGAATTTCCGTATCACGGTCCTTGCCTTCGTTTGAAAGCAGGATTTTCTCCACTTCTGAACAATTCATTTTCCGCCTCCTATTAATCTTCCTTTGTAGCATCTATCATAGATAATCCTTAAGAACCTCGCGAAGTTTCAGCACTGCGTAGTGCATGCGCCCGAGCACGGTATTGAGCGTGCTATCCTGAAGACTTGCTATTTCATTGAAAGAGAGTCCTTTGCGACGAAGTTCAACAACAGTTTTCTGATTGTCTGGCAAG
This sequence comes from Victivallales bacterium, assembly GCA_017963875.1. The sequence continues at coordinate 7,113 of JAGCTA010000262.1, forward strand.
TTATCGATAGCCACCTCCAATGCGGCAGCCAGTTCCCTTTTTTCAAGTTGCCCCTGCGCATCGTCAGAAGCGGCAATAGCGTCATGATCAGCCAATTCCTCATCGGTTCTGTGTTTTTGCGAACGATAGAAATCCATTATCAGATTATGCGAAATCCTGCAAAGCCACGCCAGCAGACACTCCCTGTCATCATATTTGTCCCAATTTCGAATTGCCTTGAACCATGTCTGCTGGAAAATGTCATCCACCAAATCAGGTTTGCCTGGCATCAACTTGACAATATACGAAAACATCCTAAGACGATACCGCTGATACAGGATGCCGAAGGCGTGCTCATCGCCCCCTCGGCATTTTTCAATCAACTCCTTGTCTGTAATTTCAGCGGTCTTCATTCAATTATGTCATCCATTCGCCAAATCCGATTTGCCAGATAAACGGTTTTAGATTATCTTTATTGTAGAACATTTATCAAAAAATTACAGTTTTTAAAATAAAATGAAAGCATTGGCATTGTCGTTCCTCATAGTGCATCTGGCAGGCGTGGCATTGGCGCAACAACTATCGCTGGGAGAGATTCTTAGCAAGTTGGACAGCAAGCCCACGCCGTCATTGGCAAGAAATGCCGCCACGACCGCCATACTTGAAAGGCAGTCACAAATGGCTTTCATCCGCATGGTCAATTGCTTCGTCACCCTGCTCGGGGATGCAAAAAAAGAAAAACTGCCTCAGGACAGGCTTCCTGTGCTTACCTCCCTTGCAGATTCCCTCATGCTTCTCGGACTCGTCAACAATTCAGGCGAATGCGATGCGCTTTCGGATGTCGTTTTCTGCAAATGGCTATTTAAAAATCAAGGTCGGCTAGATTCCTTCTTGGATAACTTCAATCCGCAGTTCGATGATTTTCCTGGCACCATGGAGATTCTCAGAACACTTTATCAGCACGATCCCGAATCACGAGAAAAGACCTGGCCGCTCATGCTTGCGTTGGCACTTGTATGGGACAAGTCGCTTGCCCCCCTCCACAACCAAATCGGCGAAAACGCCATTGAATTTTCACCTGATATTGCCAGACGCTTTGATTTCTTCAAAAGCACCTTGTGCGGCCCCCATGCCGTCTTTAGCATGGAGACGCTGTCCATTCCTTCGCTTTGCCTCATTGTCGATACCCCAGTGCCTGTTTCTGAACTTCTATGGGCTCAGCGCAATGTCAAGGAACGGTCACCTGAAAAAATATACAAGAGCATAAAGTATGACAGCATGCGAGTCAACTCGCTCGCTTTTTCATGGCCATACGGGCGTTATTCGCTGGAAGCCATCCAGAACAAGGGAGGCATCTGCGTTGACCAGGCATATTACACGGTCATCGTCCTCCGCTCACGCGGAATCCCCGCACTGCTGTTTTCAGGTAAAGGCTTGAGAGGACGCCACGCCTGGGTGGCATATCTTAAAAACAAACAGACATGGGAAACAGGCGTCGGTAGATACAATGACCAGAAGTTCACGACGGGTGAAGCACGGAATCCCCAGACGGGAGAAACCTTCATAGACCATTTGCTCCCAATTGTCTCTGAGAATTTCATCAGAAAAAACTCCATCAGCAGGGACAGCGATTCGCTGGCTCGCCTGGCGTTCGCCCTCCTGTTCATCAAACGTCCCAAACTGGCAGAAGACGCGGCATATCGCGCGGTCAGCGTCAATAAATATGAGATGTCTGCGTGGCAAATTCTCGAACATGCCCAAGAAAACCCAGACGGGCTCATCAGAGTACTTGACGAACAGGCGAAGGCTTTCGCCAAATACTCCGATGTCGTCACTAAAATCCGCCTAAGGCAAGTCGCTTTGCTTCGCCAGAACGGACGTGATGCCGAATCGGAGGCACTGCTCAAGAAACTCATGAACAACAACAGGAAACGCGAAGATCTATCACGGGAAATCGCATTCCAGCAAATAGAGATGGCACTTGCGGAAAAGAATCCAGAGAAAGCGCGGCTCCTGTTCGAGAAACATCTTCGGAGCCAGAAAAAGGAAGGTGCGAAAGTACTTGAAGACCTCTACATCTACCTGGATTTCACAAAGGAAATCAACCAGACGGCACCCGCCGAGGAATTTACGGAGTATTTTGTCAAGACCTTCAAGCGTTCCTTCAATAAAATCTCCAGAGAAAACCCCGTGTTTCAGAACTGGGACCGTGAAGTCCTGTCAATCGCATACGAAAACAACCATAACTACAAGAAATTGAAAAAACTCAAATAGCAAGGCTGAATACTTGAAAAGCGGCGAATGGCCGTCTTAGGCGCCCCAGCGTTTCCGCAGGAAATCACGATTGTCCAACATGAGCCAGAGAAAGTCCAGTTCCTGAATCATCATTTCCTTGTCGCGCCGCCAGCACCATTCACGCATCCATGCAAAACGCAGCGCGACAATGTATTCGGGCAGCCAACGGACAACAGCAGGAGAAAGGCTTTCCACGAATTCCATCGCCATCGGTGCCGTCAGAAATTCAGGCGTATCCATCCCAAGACAGCCCAGCAGGTTGGCTGCGTCATAGCCATCGGGTTTGGATCCCATGAACTCCCAATCAATGACCCCGTTGATACTCTTGTCCCCCCAAAGCACGTTCAGCGGATGGAAGTCGCCATGGGCAAGCACCATGGGTAGTTCCCTCTCCGCCTTTGAAAAATCATCGAGTTCCTTCCATATCGGCTGCAAATCAGTGAACAAGGCCTCGTTACGCTCCCTGATTCTCGGCAGAAGCCCTCTGATGTAATCCACAATGGAAAACTCCACATGATGGTAATGAACCGCCTGTGAAGCCTTCTGGAGTTCATGAATGAACGATGCCATCGCCTGTCCGCGCCAGTCATCCTGCCCATACGTCTCACGAGGAAGCGGCATACCCACGACATACGGACGAACCTGCCAGAACAGATTCTCCTCATCCACGCCCCATTGCCCCGATGCCGTAGGAATCCACGCAGGAATCAATGGGCAACCCGCATTGCACAAATCCGCAAGAGTTTCCGCCTGGCGCGTCCTCTTCAGTTCCTTTTCATGAGTAACGCCTTCCAGAACGAACCGCGCACCGTTGTCCCTGCTTTGGACTACGCCACGAGTATAGACGCGGTCTGGGCTGCCAGCGGGGACACATCCGTCAACACTTTCATATTCCCCTTGAAACCAGTGGCGTATCACATCTGAAATCATAAAACAGAATCCTATCTGATTGTTTTTGCGCCTGAACTATAGACCCAATAGGCCTTTCCTGGAACCATTTCGCCAACCAATGTCAGGCCAGGCCCCCCATGAAGAAGGACTGCCTCGAATACCGTTGAAGGCATCCGCCACGGGACACCGATGAAATTCCACCCTGCCGAAAGCCGCCAT
>JAGCTA010000031.1 GCA_017963875.1 Victivallales bacterium
GCCTCCGACATGGGTATCGGCGGCGAATGCGACTGGCAGGAACGGAAAATGACGGCAAGCGTCTGGTTTGGAAAGCCGTATTCTGTTCTCGGAACAAAAGACGGCGACGTAGCCGAAATTCGCTGCCAGCGCACGGGCACAGGCGATATTGGCCAGTGGATTACCATCACGAAGACCTACCGCCTGCCTGAAAAATCTACAGAGATTGAGATTCTCTATGACATTGCAGTCCAAGCGGAAGCGATGAAAACGATCAGTTTCTTCCTCTGGCTCCACAATTCCGTCCAGTTGAAACAGGAATCCGTGAAGATGCTCTTCCCGAAGGAGAATGGCATCAACACCATCCCGTTTAAGCCAGGTGCCCCCATCAACGAGAGTTTCCACTATGACATGACTGACAGTTGGATTGCCGTGGCACGTGAGACGAATCCATCTGGCGTCATCCTCCAGACGCCCTACGAAGACCTCATGTGCTTCTACAACTGGCAAGGCGGCGAGGGAAATACTATCGAGCAGATGTTCCGCCAGCAGAAAATCCAGGCGGGCACCAGTTTCAAGACATCCCTGCAAATGACCTTCTATGAGGATATGCCAACCATCGACGGCGCAGGCGCGGGCGTCGCTGCACAGTTTACATACAAAGGCATACGGATTTATTCGGCATTTGATGACGATGCAGTCGTCACCATAAGTACCCGTCGCCCACCCGAATTGATTGAAAAGCCAATCAATGAAGCACCTTTGAAATTGACTTGCGCTGATTTTGGTTCAATTGAAGGCAGATGGATACAGCAGAATCCAGGAGAGGAACTGATTGTTCGCATCAAGACATCTCGCGGCACAGTGGTCATGCGCAAGCCTTTCGACATCAAAGACTACAAACAACCGCCCGTCGCAAAGCGCAAAGGAAGCGATGATGACCGCTACGGCATGGTTCTCCTCAATGAAGACACATGCAAGGACTGCTACGACTGGTCTGCCGAACTCCCCATTGTCAATGGAAATCCTCTGCTCAAGCCAGATGCAAACGGACGTATCCGACTGCTCGCCGTCACCGACATGATTGCAGGACGCGAAGTCTATGAAATCGCAGGTCGGATGGATGCGGAATTCTCTTCATGCACATTCTCCACTGGCGGTGCCATCGGCTGGCATCCCACGTGGGGACATTCAGGCGGAATCCCTGAGACAAACCTCTATCTGGAGCAACTTCTCAAGAAGGACTACGACGCCATCATCTTCGGTGGCCAGCAGTTCGACACCGTCACGAAAAAGAACATGGAGACCATCAGGGCGAAAGTGAAAGCAGGAACGGCGTTCATCACAGTCGCGCCGAGGATAATCCCCAAGGAATTCGAAGACCTGTTTGCCGTCAAACCGACCGTTGACAAAGGCTGGGGCAGTTCCGTCCGCTTCCCACATGCGAAATCTTTCAAAGTCGCCGATAATTCGCCCATCAGGAACTTCCCCTTCAAATCGCTGGGCTTCGTCCCCCTCTTCCCATGCGAACCACAGCTAGCCGCCGTCATCTGCGATAATGGCCAGCCATTCTTCGCAAGCAAAAGTGTCGGCAAAGGCCGTGTAGCATCATTCACATGGATGAACGGCATTGACGACAACACGACACGCGCAGGCATCATGCCCTATTTCGCCGACGAACCAGAATTGCCGTGGCACAATGTCTTCTACGGAATGGTCATCAAGGCGACGCAGGATGCCATTAGCCATGCTCCAAAACTCGAAATCATTGGATTTACCGCATCGCATAATTCGTTGAAAGTAACTGTCAACAACACACTTGGGCGAGATATCGATTCACAGTGCCTATTAAGCGTCTACCAATCCAACGACATGCCAGAAACACGAAATCTGCCTGTCAAACTCGCTCCTGGCATCAACGCCGTTTCCTTGCCTATGGACATCAACTGCCATGCGATGCTCTCTCTGGTCGAATTACGCCTGTTCGCCGAGGGCCTTGCCTTCGACTTTGCGTATGATACCATTGAAAACCCGCATGGTGTCACCATTGAGGCGGAGGAACTGCCGAAACGCATCCTGCTTGCGGGCGAGCCTTATACCTTCAAGGCAAAACTCACTGGCAAACATGACCGCGCCGAAGCAATCATCAAAGACCGTCATGGCCGTCTCTTAGCCCAAGGTCATTTCAACAATGAAGACAACAGTGTCACGTTGACGCCGCGCGGCGTCGTAGAGCACCGTGCTGAATTGACCATCAGTCTTTTTGCTGGAGAACAGAAGGTCGGTTCTCGAGTCTTTGTCATCGACCTCGCGCCTGAATCGGAACTGTCACGCACATGGGAAAACTACAAGGTAATGTTGAGTTGGCCAGTCCGCGACAAGCGCGTCCTGCCGTTCCATCTGCGCTATGCCTGGCAGGATACGCTCAAGGACCTAGGCATCGACCTGGTCATGTCCCACGGCATCCCCGTCGGACTGTGGGCGGACAATCGCGCAAAGTACATGTTGAACTATCGTTATGTCGCGCCGCTGGTCATGGAGTCCATCACACGCCTCAACAGAGAGCACGGATTCAGTAAAATCCTACCATATCCACAATACGACTACCGTTCCAGAAAAAAGGAAGTCCAGAATATCACAGAAAACTATGGCAAGACTGGCGACAAATCATTTCTGAAACGCACTCCTCGCCTCGATGACGACGAGTACATCGCCGCCTACAAGAACGCCATGGACAAATGGATGCCCAACATCCTACGCTGGAGACCTTACATGTGCGACCTCGGAGACGAAATGTCCTACGGAATCTTCACGTCTCCTCTTGATTTCGATTTCTCCCCCGAAGGACTTGACATGTTCCGCAAGTGGCTGCGTCAGAGATATAAGGATGACTTGACAAAACTGAACACCGAATGGAAGCGCGATTATAAGACGTGGGACGAGGTCATGCCTGACACCGGACGAGAGGCCACCAGCCGTGGTGTCTTCTCCGGTTGGGCATTGCATCGCCTCTACAATACCACTCTTTTCTCTAATTTCTGGAACGTGGTCGCGACGCGTGCGCGCGAACTCGACCCTGGCATTCGCATCAGCGCCTCAGGCACCCCGCCGTCCCATCCATACAATGGCTATGATTACGAGCAACTTATGCCTGTTGTTGACACGTTAATCGCATACACGCGCTATGGTCTTGCCGAACTGATTGCCACATTCAAGAAAGATGCTCCGATCATGTCCTGGGTTGGATACGGCACCCCTGAAAGCGGCGTCTGGAAACAGATTTGGGACAATGCGTTCAACGGCCACTTCGGCGTTGGTTTCTACAGCGAAATGACCATGCTCAACCCGAACTTGACGCTGACTCGCAACGGCACATGGGCACGGGATGCCGTCAAATCGCTCCATGACGGTGTCGGCATCCTCCTGCATTACTGCGAAAGCAAGCCAAGTGCCCTCGTCCATTACTCGCTACCGTCCCTGATGGTCTCAGGCGCGCTCCAAAAATACAACTCGTTCAATGCGTCCTACGGCATCTGGATCGATCTGCTGAAGGAGCACAACTGCAATCCGCGATTCATCTCTCCCAAAGGAATCACTCGTGGAGACCTTCTTGCCTCTGGCATCAAACTGCTGGTGCTACCCAATTCCACCGCTCTCTCCGATGCGGAAATTGCGGCGTTCAAAGAGTTCACTGACAAAGGCGGAATAATCATCGCCGACATGCCGCCTGGACAGTTCAACGAGAACGTCGCCGCCGCTTCGACTGACCGTCTGAAAGACATTCCAATTCATGTTTTCGGCGAACCGCTTGTCCAGGACATGACCGCACCGCTGATGCAGAAGGTTCAGAAGAAACTGGATGAACTCTTCCCGCAACAAAGCCACGTGTTGTCTGCAAAAGAAGGCCAGCCAGAAATCCACACGTATTCACTCTGCAAGGAAGGCGGCGAACTCTTTGGCATTTGGCCAGACCGTGCTTCGGAAATCAGCCTGACATCGCCCGACGGGTACACCGTCTATGAGGTCATAGGAAGGAAAGCAGTGTCTGGAGACGTCAATCTGCGTGCCAACCGCCCTGGAGTTTTTGTCGCACTGCCCTACAGTGTCACGGGAGTCGATGTCAATCGGTCACTCAACGCATCGAACTCTCTCGTTGTCTCAGCACAAGTCAGGGCCAGCAACGGCAAGCCGCTTCGCCATGCCCTGATTTTCCGCGTCAAAGACGCCGATGGGAAGGAACTGACCTATCATCGCAGGACCGTCAATGCACCAAATGGGTCGGTGGAAGTCACCATACCGCGCGCCATTAGTGAGTCAGCCGCTCAATGGACGGTTGAAGTTACGGATGTGATATCTGGAACAACAGGAAAATGATGACCATGCGTTTCTGTGTATTTCTAACTGTCTCCGCCCTTCTCCTGTGCTCACGAATTGCCGCACAATCATCCGAACTGAAGATTTGGGCACGCATGACGTTTGATGAGGAAGGACTCAAGTTTCAGAATAAGGACTGTCTGATTCTTCCCTTTCCCGTCATGGAGGGGAATGAAAAGGCGGGATCCTATCTGGCTCTGCGGCACTATCCTGGAAATGGTGTGAAAAGCA
>JAGCTA010000032.1 GCA_017963875.1 Victivallales bacterium
AACCTTAAAATAGGAGATGCAGATATGCCTTTTGATTTCAACCCAAACCAGTTCAAGGGCACGGATTCGGAGCGAATTGAACAAGCGGTTGCGAATGTCAAATCACACGGCGGTGGTAAAATCGTGATTTCACGGCGAGATGATGCGGATGGTCGTGACTACTGGTTGCTAGACCGCGCTATTCTCCTTGATTCTAATATGATGCTTGTCATTGATGACTGCATCATCAAACTTTCAGACCAGTGCAGGGACAATTTCATCCGAAGCGCAAACTGCGGCATTGGAATAACTGATATCCAGAAAGTACATGACATACATATCCTCGGCGTTGGGAATGCCGTGCTTGTGGGCGCGGACCATCCGCGCTCATCAGGCGATTCGGTCAAGCCGCTTGGAATTCCTACATGCTATTATGATGAAGCTCAAGGCAATCCGCAGAACTGGAGGTCCTACGGCACGGATTGGGACAAAGAGGGCGAGCGGCACAACGGCGACTGGCGGAATATCGGCATCCTTCTCGCATACGTCGAGCGTTTTTCCATTCGAAACCTGACCATCCGCGACCCGCATTGCTGGTCGATTTCACACGAACATTGCCGTGACGGACTCCTGCGCGACCTGCGCTTTGAGGCGACTGCCTTCAAGATGATTGACGGGAAAAAGGAATGTCTGATGAATCAGGACGGTATCGACCTGCGGCAGGGATGCCATAATTTCGTCATTGAGAACATTACAGGCTACTCGGGAGACGATTTAATCGCGATGACCGCTATCGCAGGCGGAAAGGATGTCCCGCCTGGCAATCTTTGTTCTACGATGATTACTGGCAACAGGCCGACAGGCGACGACGACATTTCGCACATTATGATCAGAAATGTCGTTGGTCACGCCGTCGAGCGAACCGACTGCCAGATTGTCCGTTTCCTGAACACGGGCGGTACGAAAATCCATGATGTCATCGTCGATGGAATCATAGACGACGCGGCACCGGCGGATGTCGTGTGCGGAACCATAAAAGTCGGTGATTCCCTCAAGCGTTTCGGCGGCATTACGCCGCTTGGGGACACGTATGGGATCATCTTGAACAACATTCAGGCCAGTACCCATTCAAGCCACTGCATTCGCATTTCTGGAAGTCTCTGCGATTCAATTATCTCCAATGTCATCAACCACAATCCTGCCAATCCGCCGATTTGGTATCAGTCAGGTCTGGAATACACACGGAATCTGACGCTGATGAATCTGCGTCAATCAAAATAAAAACTACGCCAATGGACCATCGGCGCAGAAGTTTTTGCGTCCGCATTTGATACAGCAGGCACCACGCCAGACAGAGTCGAACTGTTCGCAAAGAGGCTCGACCAAGGACGATTCATCGGTGAGGATGCCGTTTTCAAAATTGCGACGGTTGTCGCTTTTCGCACCAAGCCCAGCGCCAGTCATGTTGGCACTGCCGAAATAGGCCTTTTTTCCATCGGCGATGATGCACTTGAAATGGACTCGTGGGCAAAGAATGCGTTCCATCTGTTGCCAAAGCCGAGGAAAACGATCGAAGTCCTGCCTGAAATTCGGGCCTGGCTCCTTTGCATGGATCAGTCGAATTGCCACGCCGCGTCCAAGCAATGTATCAAGCAATTGCAAGAAAGGGACCATTTCGCTGTTGCCAGGCATGGTGACATACATATCCTTGATGTCGGCGGTGGCGATCCAGAGCCGTGTGCGCGTCTGTGGGACAAGTCCGCAGATGACCTTGTCATAGATTTCCTTGTTTGATAAAAAAGTCAGCATGGTTGTTTGATTCGATATTCAGGTGGTTGTAGTTTTCTACAATATAGCAGTCTTCATGCCAGATGAAAAATAATGCAATCAAGGCATGGAAGAATAATGCCGCTGCTCATAATGTAACCATTTGTTTCAATAATTCACCACTGCATGTTGACTTTTTGAGATTGCTCTACTCCCCATGAGAGTAGGTAATTGCAACAAAGTCATGACGCGGTGTAAAGACCCCGAAGGGGTCAAATATCGGTAACCCCAGGTTGAGCGAAGCGAAACCTGGGGGAAAGCCAACATCGAAGGATTCCGACCTCGAAGAGGTCGAACCTATCCTCTTGGGGAATAGAGCGTTGAGATTCTAAATAAGTCTACGGTTTGCATGAATCAGACATTGGCATATATTTTATCATTAGACGAATGGATTTTTACCAATTGGCATGGGTTTTGCTATTTCATCAGTCAGCGGACGATTTCAATCTGAAAAAAGAAAGGACAATAGAACAAATGAAACTCGCTGGACTGGATTTTGAAACGGCAAATGGCAAGCGTGGGAGCATCTGCGCGGCTGGCTGTGCCATCGTGGATGACACTGGCGTGACGGAAAGCCGCGAATGGCTTGTCTGCCCTCACAAGGGCTACCGCTGGATGCGCCCCGATTTCACAGACATCCATGGCTTGAATTATTGGGATGTGTGCAACTGCATGGAGTTTCCCGCCGTGTGGCCTGAACTTCAGAGGAAGCTGCTTGAGGCGGACTGCGTCGTCATCCATAATGCCCCGTTCGACTTGGGGCATCTACGGAGCGTTCTTGAATTGTATGAACTGCCGCCTGTGGAGTTTGACTACGTGGACAGTCTTGCTGTCAGCTGCAGGCTCTTCCCAGAGATGGAATCGCACTCGCTGGATGCGATGGCGGAGAGATTTGGCATCGTTTTTCGTCATCACAATGCCTTGGAAGACGCGACGGCCTGCGCTCGCCTCATTGTGCAAATGGGCATTCCCGAAGGATTTATTCAGCACTTCAATACATTGAAAATGGAAGATTAAAAATGGAAAAGACATTGATTTTAACTGGTTGGAAACACGGTGACTATGCTATTGCTGCAGCATTGGCGCTGCGCCATTTCGGAAACGCAGATCTTCTTGGAATGAGCAAACGCAGGCTCCCAGAGTTCATGGAGGAGGTTTCTGGGTATTCGGAAATCGTTATTTTGGGAGTCTCGCTCTCGGGCGATACGGAACGTCTTGGCAAGGCGCTGGCGCGGCTCAAGGGCGAAAAGGTCAAGGTGACTTGGCTCAGCGGCTTGGATTTCCCCGAATGGATTGGAGAAGACGTCCGCTCAAATATGGATAGTTACATTAGTCCCTCCGAAAGCGTTTCCATGGCGGTTGCGGAATACTACGACTTGAACCATGATGAATTCAAGGCATACACCGATGAGAGCCAGCCTCTTGGCATGAAATACATGGAATTCATGCGGGCAGCGGAGTTTTTCTACAGAAACTATCAGGACGATGATTCCTATCCACGCGTCATACGGCACATAGTCATGCATGATGTGGAAAGCAAGTGGACTCCAAATGAGAAACGGATGATCGATCATTTTCGCCGCTATGGTCATCGGGAACTCATAGGGAACAGTGATGTCATATTGAAATTGCAGGAGCAAGTCAATCTCCTGGCGGAGAAAGACCATGCGCGGGTGCTGATTGTCGGTGAAAGCGGCACGGGAAAGGAGACGGTCGCCACGCAGATTCACAATAAGTCCAGGCGTGGGAAGGACGAGGAGCCGTTCATCATTTTCAATTGCGCAAGCGTGAATCCGCAACTTCTTGAAAGCAGATTCCTTGGATATAGAAAAGGCGCGTTCACAGGTGCCAATGAAAACCATCTAGGGCTCTTCGAGGCAGCGAATGGCGGTACGCTTTTCCTTGATGAAATCGGCGAATTGCCACTGGAGGCGCAGGGGCTTCTTCTGCGTGTTTTGGAGGAAGGCCGTTTTCTGCGTGTCGGCGATGCCGCCAAGGAAATTGAGGTGGACGTGCGCGTTATCGCCGCCACCAATAGGGACTTGCCGTCCTTGGTGCGCGAAGGCAAATTCCGCCTCGATCTCTATCAACGCCTGAGCGTCATCCAACTCCGTACTCCGACGTTGAGGGAACGCAAGGAGGATATCCCGCTGCTTGCATATTCCTACCGCGACCGTAACAAAATGGGCAGCTGGCTTTCACGGGAGCAGACCGACGCACTCATGGAGTATGATTTCCCTGGCAATGTCCGCGAACTCAATAACCTGTTGGAACGCGCGTATGTTTTGGGCATCACAGATTATAAACAACTCATCCGTGAGCACAGGGAACTGAACGCCGCATTGCTTCCGAAGGACAAAATGGAGGTTCCCGACAATCTCGAAGAGGCGACTCGCCTCCATGTCAAACGTGTCTGTGAGAAATACAACGGCAACATTACCAAGGCCGCCGAGGCCATGGGAGTATCGAGAAATACCGTCAGGAAGTATCTGGAGTAAATATGTGCTCCTTTGCTTGAAATATCAAAAACACCGATTGAAAATTGTCAAAAACACCGATTGAAAATTGTCAAAAACACCGATTGGACATAAGAATTTCACAAAATGAGATATCATGACCGCAGTGATTTGGAAGCTGATGGCGTCTTGCATCTTGATGGAGGGCGATATGCGCTGATGGAGTTCAAGTTGGGGAGCAGTGAAATAGAGGAGGGCGCAGCCCATCTTCTGAAAATCCGCTCGTTGATACGCCAAGCCAATCAAAGGGAGATACAAGTCCCAATCCGCAAACCTGATCTGCTGATTGTCTTCACAGGCGGTCATCTGGCATATACACGCCCCGATGGTGTCAAGGTCGTGCCAATCGGATGCTTGAAGCCGTAGTGGATATAGAGCCTTTTCCCGTACCGTGTCTATTTCTTCAAAAAAAACTTCATATACCATATTGTTCCTATCAGAGACGCAGCAGATGAAGATTTCCAAGTCGGGATGGATGGCGAAGAAGGTATTGATTGTGCGGACGGTGATTTGGGCGGCGGCAGCGATTGGATAGCCATAAACGCCAGTGGAGATACAGGGGAAGGCGATGAATTTGCAATTGTTTTCCAAGGCAATGGCGAGCGAGTTGCGGTAGCATGCGGCGAGTTTTTTTGACTCGCCGTGCTTGCCGTTGCGATAAACTGGTCCGACAGTGTGGATGACGAACTTCGCAGGCAGTTTGAAGCCAGGTGTAATGCGCGCTTCGTCCGTCGGACAGCACACGCCAGGGCACACTTCAGCCAAAGGCGTTATGTTATCCTGGATAATCGTGAGTTTTGTTTGTTTTCTCTTGTTTACGTTATTAGTCAAATGTAGATAAATATAATTCTTCAAAAATATATTTAAAAACAAAATGCAATTTCAGTAATGTACTTTTCTCTCATGAATTATGTTTTTCAATTATGGATAAAAATGAGCGACTATTGAATAAAGGTTGCAGTAGTCGCCCGATAAATTCAAAGAAAGATAACTGAATGATTGCGCATAATGATAATTAATCTAAATCTACTTTGTTTCCTTTATTTCTGTTGAATATCATCAACAAGCCATTTGCCGTCAACTTTTTTCAAGGAAAAATATAAGGATTTTGATTCAATTTTAGCAGTATCTTCCTGTATGTCGATCTTTTCCAATGGTTCAGACAACTCTTTCTTAATTATATCATCAGTTGCAAAAGCAATAACCATAGGAATATCATTCTTCATTTTACTCGTGGACACCTTGGTTGCTGCTGCTTTATCTGCTTTCAATATAGATTTTCTGAAATTTTCAGTTATGTCTTTGGGGGAATTGCCACCACAACTGGTAAGAAGTATGGCAAGAGTCGCAATTAATGTAACGATAATGTTTTTTTTCATTGATTTTTCCTTTTGTTTTTTTGTGGGGGGGAGGGGGAAGGG
>JAGCTA010000263.1 GCA_017963875.1 Victivallales bacterium
GAAATACGTAGGAAAGGAACCAGACTCCAAGGCAGGAGCGGTGCTGGTCCGCCATGAAACCACAGTGAAAGTCCGCCCTGCCATTCCAGAAGAATCAAATCGGTGACGGGGCATTCAACCCATTGGCGACTGACATGATCTGAGCATGGGTCAAGGCTAACGCAAGCGCGTCAGTGGAATCGTTTGAGATTTTGTCCACCTGAATATGGAGGACTTGCGAAACCAAAAGCGCGACCTGCGGCTTTGAGGCATTGCCGAATCCGCATATTGCCTGTTTCACCTTACGCGGGGCATATTCGTAAATTGGAATTCCAGCCTCCGCAAGCATGGCAATCACCGCCCCGCGAGCCGCTCCAAGCGATATTGCCGTATGGACATTCTGGCAATAAAATCCGCCTTCCAAAACGGCGATATCTGGCTTGTACAACCCGATGAGTTCACGCGTCCCGATAGTGAGATGCCGCAGGCAATCGCTGATTGCCTGCCTGTCGTTGTTTTTTATCACACCGCAATCAACGGCTGTTTGCTTGAAAGGATTGGTCCGCGTGTCAATAATGCCCCAGCCTGTGCAACGCAAAGCCACGTCCAGGCCGAGAATCCGCATCTGAGGCGTACTAGGCTGCTGAATCGTCTGCCCGTCGGACTGAGCCTTTGCGACAATGGTTTTCTGGCATGGCGGAGCATTGCGCTTCTGCGCAAGTATCTTTTCCAATTCTGCCAGATTTTTGACGCGCATCCGTGAAATGATTTCCTTTATTTGGATTTCGGCAGTGCACTGCAACTGGAGCAATCCTTTTCAGGCTTGCTGCAAATGTGACAACGCGAACAATCCAGTTCGGGCGGCTCGTACACCTTGCCTTCCTTTATCGCCTGGCGCATCTTTCGATGATTAATTGCCGCCAGGAAAAACGCCAGGACAATGAAAGCGCCAGCAGGGAATTTGAAAAGCATGAATGACGGCCAGCCTGGCACGACCTCATACTCAAACAACGTCCCGCTGCTCAGGAATTCACGGACTCCTCCCAGTGCCATCAGTGCCAATGTGAAACCGATTCCCATTCCAATGCCGTCCAGCAACGACTTCACGGGATTGTTCTTGGAGGCAAATGCCTCGGCACGCCCCAATACAATGCAGTTCACGACAATCAAGGGAATGTAAATGCCTAGCGTCTTGTTCAGTTCAGGGGTATAGGCCTCCATGAGCAACTGCACGATTGTCACAAAAACAGCAATGATGACAATATAACAAGGGATTCGGACTTTTGACGGAATGAGTTTTCGCACGAGGGAAATCACGACATTGCTGCCAGCGAGCACAGCAGTCGTCGCCAGCCCCATGCCAACGGCGTTTCTCGCACTGCTGGAGACTGCAAGCGTCGGGCACATTCCCAACATTAGCACAAGCACTGGATTCTCACGCCATAGCCCTTTGGTCAGTTCCTTCAAATATGACAGCATCGGTAAATTTCCTCCGCAATGGATAAAAACTAACGGTTACTTTACTATCTCGTCATGATGCGCCAGGAACATCTTGCAGGCAAGATTGACTCCCGCAAGGACTCCGCTGCTACTGTATGTCGCACCGCTCACGGCTTCGATTTCATCTGGGTTTTCTGGAGATGCGGATTTCACTTTCCTGAAAACCATGATATCCTTGCCAGTGAATGACTTGTCAAGAAACGCATTCGGCGGCAGTTCCCCTTCCTTTAGTTCAGAGAATTTCCACAAGGACTTTTGTTCCTTGCGGTCCACTGCCTGTGAACCAAGCCCTGGGGTTTCCTTATGCTCCGTCACAACCACACGGGATATCTTCCCAGTCGCCATATCCATTCCGACAAGCATGTTGATGTCACCGCCAAATCCGTGGCTGGATGTCTCCGCCACCACCGCCGCGATTTTGCCGTTCTTGTCGTATGCGCGGTGGAAAACGACTTTCCCTTCCTCTTCGAACGTCATCGTCTTGTCATCAGCGAATGTGCATTCGGCATCCGCTGGCAAAGCCATGAGCAGATTGTCATTGAGGATTTTTGCCTTGACATCCTTGCGTGCATCGGCAGTCTTGTAGTTGACAAGTGCAAGTGCGGCGCATCCGATGGCGCAAACAAGCCCAAGACTAACAACGAGTTTCACTATCTCCTTCATGCCTTCACCTCCACATTTGTCTTGCGGGCCACGCCAAATGGACGCCCCGCCGTGAAACGGTCGATGACTGGTGTCAACGTATTCATGATGAGAATGGAAAAACTGACGCCCTCCGGGTATGCCCCCCAGAAACGAATGACGCAGGTAATGATGCCGCAACCTACGGCGAACACCGCCGCTCCTTTCCTGCTTAACGGCGTCGTGACCATGTCTGTGGCCATGAAAAACGCGCCGAGCATCAAACCTCCGCCAAGAATATGAGACTCGATGAACGCGGGATAGCAGAAATGCTCTGGCGGATCACACAGATAATGCAGGGACACCAGAATCGCCACCGTTCCGATATAACAGACAGGAACCTGCCAGCGGATGATGTTCTTGAAGATAAGAAACACACCGCCGATGATCAATGCCAATGAACAGGTTTCCCCAAGGCTTCCACCGATATTTCCAAGAAGCATGTTCCAGATCGCCTCGCCACAGGCACCGACTTCTGGCGTCGCGCCCGTCTTGACCAATGCCATCGGCGTGGCGTGCGTCACCGAATTGCATATCCACCGTCCTAATGCGCAACCATTCGGGGCAACCCAGAACGACATCTCCTTCGGGCAGGCGAGAAACAGCGCGACACGGCCGACAAGCGCGGGATTAAAGGGATTTCCGCCAAGCCCGCCGTATGCCATCTTGCCGATGCCAATGGCTATCAGGGAACCTGCGATGCACATCCAAAGAGGAGCCGTCACAGGAAGATTCATGCCGAGAAGCATTCCCGTCAACGCGGCGCTCATGTCACCAATCGTGCTTTCGCGGT
Organism: Victivallales bacterium; assembly: GCA_017963875.1. The sequence goes on from JAGCTA010000263.1 coordinate 2,954, forward strand.
CCATGCACTGGCAAATAATGTGCTCGAAAGCGACACACGAGCAAACGCAAACCATGGTGACGCACAAAGCCCGCCAGCCAAAGACACAGATTCCAGCAATCAATGCAGGAGTCAAAGCCAGCATCACCATGAGCATAATTTTGCGGACGCTGTCGTGCGCATGGTAATGCGGAGAACTGCTAACAACCAGCCGACTAGTATCTGGCAATCTTACCTGTTGTTCTGTCATTTTGTCAACCCTATCACAATTTCTGTATGCCAAGCATGCCTTCAGACATGGTTCGAGGTCATTTCTTTGCGGCAGCCGCCGCGGCTTTCCTCGCCGCCGTGACTACACCCTTTGCGCGGCGCATGTGCTGGACCAACGGGCGTCCCGCAGGGCAGATATATGCACAGCAACCACATTCAATACAATCCATCACATGCCATTTCTCAGCCAAATCAAATTTCAGCGCTTCTATCTGTGCGCTGAGAATGCCTGGCTGAAGTTCCATCGGGCAGGCATCATTGCAACGACCGCAGCGAATGCACGCGCTCGGCGTGAACTGCTGGAGTTCCTCGTTGCTCAGCAACAAGATGCCCGAGGTGTTTTTCATAATTGGAATATCCAGCGAATAGACGGAAAAACCCATCATCGGCCCGCCAGAAATCACCTTGGCGACATTGATGCCTTCCTTCAACCCGCCGCACAATTCCAATGCCTTGGAATACATCGTTCCGACACGAAAACGATAATTGCGCGGATTGACTAGCGGCGTGCCCGTCACGGTCGTAATCCGTTCATACAGAGGCTTGCCAAGGCATACGGCCTCCGCCGCTGCCGCCGCTGTCCCCACATTCATGACGACGCATTTGACATCCATCGGCAATTTGCCGCTTGGCACCGTCCTGTCTGTGACGGCATATATCAACTGCTTTTCAGCGCCCTGCGGATAACGCACACGCAACTGCATCACATCCACATTCGTCCCAGAAGCAGCTTCGCGCATCAATTCAATGGCATCGGCCTTGTTCGCCTCGATGGCGATTACAATCCGCTTGACACGCAGGAGACGACCGACGATCTGGGCCCCGCGCACAACCAACTGAGGCGACTCAAGCATCAAACGATGGTCAGCCGTCAGGCACGGCTCGCATTCAACGCCGTTCAAAATCAACGTATCTATCTCCTTGTCAGGAGGCGGAGACAATTTGACGACCGTTGGGAACGATGCCCCCCCCATGCCGACAAGCCCCGCGTCACCAATGCGCTTCTTCAACACGGCGGGTTCGGCATTTTCCCAATCCGAAATCGGCGGCATCGGTTCCGCCTCGCGGTCTTCTCCGTCGCTTTCAATGACAAGTGCTGGAATCTGGGCGCCATTGACTCCCAGGCATGTCGTGACTTCCTTTATAACGCCGCTAGTCGGCGAATGGACAGGCGCAGAAACAAAACCGCCTGGCTCGCCAAGCAACTGGCCGCGCAGCACTTTGTCCCCTTTGGCGACGACGGCCTTGGCAGGGGCACCGATATGCATCTGCAATGGAACCGTATAAGTCTCGAGTAGAGGCGCGTCTAAAATCGCATTGCGATTCGATATTTTTCCCTCACTGGGATGGACACCACCATAAAACTTGTTTGCAGGAGTAGCCATGTCAATTACTTGTCCGTTTTGTTATCCAAATCCGATTCATGTCCCTGAGCCAGCCGCAGGCATTTTGCGGGGCACTTCTTTGTGACTTCTGGAGATGGCGGGTTGTCATAGTTCACGGCTGCCAGAAATCCGTTCATTATCATCTGCCCAGGTTCAGAATTCTTTTCGCAAAGATGGCATCCAATGCATGCGACCGTGCAGATTTTCTTCTTGACTGGCGCTTTTTCAGGTGAATTGCAGAACACATGCACAGGAGCCGACTTCGGAACCAACTTGATTACCTTGCGCGGACAGACGCTGATGCACTTGCCACATGCCTTGCACAGGTCGGCATGGATATGGGCGATATGATTTGGAAGAATCTCTATGGCACCAAAAGGACATGCACGCGCGCACGTTCCCATGCCGAGGCAACCATAGACGCAGCCTTTCGCGCCGCCAGCAACAATCATGGCGTCAACACAGTCCATGACACCATTGTAGAATGCACGACGGCTGGCATGGTCGTCATCGCCATTGCAGCAGACTACCGCCGTCATCGGGACTCTGGACTGACTTCCGACTCCAAGAAGTTCACATGCCTTCTGAAGATTCTCAGCAGTCATGGAAGCGCACATGCCTGGCTTTGCCTTGCCTGCAACCATCGCATTGACATAATCCGTACATCCTGCAAAGCCGCATCCGCCGCAGTTCGCGCCAGGCATCAGGGACGACAGTTTTTCAACAATGGGATTAACGCTCGCGCCAAACAGTTTCACGATGATGCCTACAGCAGCACCCAACGCAATTCCAAGCAGCGTAACAATCAATACATGAAGAAACATGATGCAGAATAAACCTTTTTACTTTGTTCAATAAAAACGCTTATAAACAATTAACCGTCGAACTGTAAAAAACACTATCTCCCGAACGAAGTGCTTCAGCCTGCAAGTCCTGCGAATCCTGAAAACGCCATTGCCATGATTCCCGCTGTTATCAGCGCGATGGACGGTCCCTGGAGGCTCTTGGGAATTCGGCTCAACTCCAGACGCTCACGGACACTGGCAAACAGCATCAGCGCAAGAGCAAAGCCGACGCCGCTGGCGCAGCAGAACACCGTCGATTTGATAATACCGTAATTTCCCTGGGAACAAATGATTGCAGAGCCAAGCACGGCGCAATTCGTCGTAATCAGAGGAAGGAAAATACCCAATGCACGATACAACGTTTCACTGAAGCGCTGTAGCAGCACTTCGACAATCTGCACAAGAACCGCAATGACAAGAATAAAGACGATTGTCTCAAGGTATTCCATTTCAAAGCGTTTCAGCAGGAATTCATTAATGAGGCTTGTCACGAATCCAGACAGAGTCATGACAAAAATGACCGCTGCACCCATTCCGCGGGCGGTTCCCATTTTCTTGGAAACGCCAAGGAATGGACAAATGCCAAGTATCCTGCTTAAGACAAAATTGTTAACCAGAACGGCACCTACAATCAGCAATGCATATTCACTCACTGTCGCATCACTCCATGAATTGCTTTTCCTGCCCGCCTGAGCAGTACTTCCTACCAATTATCTTTTTTTATTTTCATGTGGGCAATACTGCCCGCGTAAAGCAAAAACAACAAAAGCCGCGCCATGAAACCATAGGCTGACTGTAAACCACAGGAACACTTCGCTTTCGAGGGAAAGCATGCATCCCGACAGTTACGCGACTCTGGTTCTCTGCGCGGCCTGATATGTTCAAATACTGAATCAAATCTTTACTTTAATTTAGCATGAAAATCAATAAATGCAAGTTTGACCCAAAAGGCAGGATCGAACTCCAATTATGGTGTATTTTCCCCACTGTCCACCTTTCTTTTTTCTGCAATTTAATACTACAAAAAAGGTTTTTGTATTATATTATTTATGGTTTTAGTGTTTTTTATAATCAAGTACCCTCCGCCCAAAGGCATCGTTTCCATGGCAATAGGCATTATCTGCGGTTTTCTGGCTGCCCTCTTCAACTCAATCGGCTATTTGTTCAGCGCACGTTTTCTTCTTCACCACAAATCGCCTTTTCTCCTATTGATTCTAGCCCAGTGCGGCATGCTTCTTGTCTCATTTCCCTTCCTGTTCTGGTTGTTTCCATTCGGTAGCATCGACCAGCCATGGCGGATAACGTGGCTGACGGCCGCCTGGGTGGCGGTCTTCATGATAGGACAGGGAACATTCTTCACCGCGCTTCGATATTTTGAGGCCAGCCGCCTGTCATCGCTTCTTGGCCTGAAAATTATCGTCCTCGCATTGATGTTCAGATTCGTACAGCACGGGACATTGAACATCTGGCAGTGGCTCGCCGTCCTCCTGGCTGCGGCTGCGGGAATGCTTTTCAACTGGAGCGGGACAGGAAAGACAAGTATCAAAGGATGGCTGCTCGTCATTGTAACGCTGTTCTGCTATTCATCGGCAGACCTTCTAGAAACGGAATTGGTTCTGTTCGTCAAGGGGCTTGGATATTCTGACATTCACAGTGCCCTCACCGTGACATCGCTCGTCTATACGGTTCTCGGCCTCGTCGCCCTGCCCTTCCTCACATGCGTCCATGGAACGGGCGCGCAGTTCCGCATGGCATTTCCATACGCTGTCATCTGGCTATTGTCACAAGTGTCGCTCTTCATCTGTTTCGCCAATATCCGCCCCGTTTTCGGCAACGTCATTCTTGCGATGCGCGGGCCGCTGTCGGTCGCATTCGGTGCGGCACTGCCATTGATTGGCCTAGCGGCACTTGATTCAAAAATCAGTGCCCGCAAATGGATTCAGCGCGGCGTGGCGGCACTGATCATGGTCGGTGCCATCGCGCTGTACTCGTGGGCCAAAACACTCTAAGTTCACTTGTTTTTTGTTTTAAACCACATATATCCACATCTGGAGAAACATCATGGAACTTCAGCAACTGAAATCCTGCTATCGTTCAAGCCTGCCCATCAACCTTCCACCTGAAGCCTGCCTTGTCTACCGCAGCAGCAACAACATGTGCCCCCACCTGCCAAGTGCTCCGTTGACAGAAGTGTGTAATTTCGACTGTGACCTGCCTAGCCAGGATGTCGTCATTGTCGGCAACCAACGCACGAACGAGTACATCCTGATTGGCGCATTGACAGCCAACCGTTCCTTGACGTATTTTCTTGTCAGAAAACGCAGCGGTCGCCTTCGTGAAGTCTTAATCGAACAGCCCGACATCAAACCCGACGAGACTCCCGAACAACTGATGATCAAAAAGGGCGATGACTGGCGCGCCCTCCTGAAGGAATATGGCGCGGCCTCCGCCGCCGCGATGGGCGTCAAGCCAATCAATCCAAAGGACAATCTCGTTGGATACTGCACATGGTACTACTATTACGCGGACGTCAGCGAGAAGAACTTCCTTGACAATGTTGATGCCCTAGCAGCACATCCAGATTCAC
>JAGCTA010000033.1 GCA_017963875.1 Victivallales bacterium
CAATGCTGCAAAATGTCTTCAGGTTGTCCGACGCATCCCCGCTCAATTGGCGAAAGATAATGAGCGCTTTGTGTACGGGCTCGTCCGTGAAGGGGCACGAGCCCGTGACTACGAGGATGCGATAACTTGGATAGTGACAGCGGGACTCTTCAACAAAGTCCACAACGTATCAAAACTAGAGTTTCCGTTACGAGCATTTCAACAGAATGAAGCATTTAAACTCTTCTTGCTAGACACTGGGCTAATCAAAAACATGGCCACGATCCCAAACAAGTCCATTCTTCTTCAAGACGCATACCAGTTCAAGGGACCTCTCACAGAAAACTATATCCTGGAGCAAATCATCGGAAAGTTCAATGTGGAGCCATTCTACTTTTCAGACAGATCATCAAGGGAAATAGACTTCATCATGCAGGTCGGTACGGAGTTGATACCTGTCGAGGTCAAAGGTGGGATGAATTCGAAGGCAATTAGCCTGAAGAACTACATGCAGAAAAGGCATCCTGCATTTGGAATTAGATTCTCTGAAAACAACTTCAGCCGCAGTGGAAATCTTCTGAATCTTCCACTCTACATGGCCTCGCGTCTGCCCGATTACCTCCATGAGTAATCAGGCAAGTATCCAACTTGCAATTTAGGCAAGTACTGACATAGTATGCTTTTGTTGATCCAAGGCTTTTTCCACCAAAAGAAGCATTTCAAATAAAACGAAACAATGAAAGAGTATGATTTTTCTTTCCCTTCCCAAGGGCCCGTGCCATCCTTTCCAAAAAGCATAACCTGCCTGGTTGTTGAACCTGATTCAATAACCGAAGAAACAGGAGTCATGCTGTGCGCACATGGCCGGGGAAATCCGCGCCATCAAACTCTGGAGCAAATGCGATATGCCGCCAAGGAATTTGGCATCCTCTCCATTTCACCTGAATACCGCATGAGCGGATTCGATTATGACCCAGAGAAAGGTCATGGATGGTATCAGCCATACGATTTGAGTTATCGACAGACATTCGACTGCATTCAGGGATTGCGTGCCCTGCTTGACAAGTATCCAATTGTAAATCGCCATCGAATCTATGCGTATGGGACAAGTCAAGGCGGCATGATTGTCATGCTTGCCGCCATCTGGGCACCCTCACTATTTTCAGGCATTTATGCAGCCAGCCCTATGACTCGGCTTCCCAAGAGCAATGAAGCCTTGGCATACGGAAGCGGGCGCGACTTCACTCCTGAAGAACGCCATTTAAAGGATATCCCCTCCCATGCGAAACGCCTTACCGTACCCGTCTTTCTGGAGCAAGGAACAGCAGACAAAGAAGTTCCATGCAAACTACATGCCTTACGCCTAAAACGCGAAATGGAAAAAGCAGGTCATCCCCTCGCCGAATGTAACATTTATGAAGGCGGCACACATTCGCTGGCTCCAGTCACAAACCGATTTGAAACATTCAAGAAAACCGCTCCAAAACTTTTTTCGCTTTCTCGCAAATGCGAAGATTCCTTCTTGCTTGGCGAGAAAGTGGAAATCCCCGCTGGACACAAAACCCTACGCATCGACTGGAGCCGCCCAAACGGTGACCTCGCCCTCTACTCTTTTGAATAATTTCTTTTCCTAAAATTACAGTCCTCCCAACAACCTTTCAAACTTGAACCGACCATGAACTCATTTATTCCACCGCTCTCTGATGACCTACTGCTCCAACATAACTTTTTCGAACTCTATCCCTTGGACGGCGGTGGTTGCTTCATCAACCGCGAAATCATCGGCTCAATCAATGACGCCGATATCACGAACCGCATCATTGAGCAAAATGCTCTCAAGGACTTTGGACCTCTTGATGATATTGATTTTCTGAAATTTGAGCATTGGCGCACCATTGAAAAAAGTTGCTGGATAAACCGAATGTATTTCATCGTTCCTATCGCCAAGCAGTATTCTGTCACCCATGAAGAAAGGCTTGCTAAAATCATTCGGCAGATACTCATCCGCTTTGCCCTGACATATCATGCCCCAGAGTCACAGCAGGAAATCGTCGATTTGGAGGCACGGGTTCTCTATAGCCGCGACCACGACTACAACTCCCATGGTCCTGAATTCGACGGCCCCGCTGACTATCAATGGTTTGATTTCCAGCCTGCATCTCGCATTATTCATATTCTATACGCCATGTATTTCATGAAAGACAGCCCGTCATTTTCGGCGGCCGACCACGAAATCATTGATGAACTGGTACGCATTCACGCACGCAACATCAACTGGGCTGAAACAGGCGGAAACGAACTGGCGCCAGGCAACCACCAGGCCCTGCGCGGAACCGCCCTTGTCTATGCGGCATACGCTTTCCGAGATGAACCTGAGGCAGCAGAATGGCTCAATACCGCTATGACCATCTGCAACTACCATATCCTTAATGATTTCCTCCCCGACGGCATGCTGATTGACCTCAGCCCATCCTACCATTTCTTCGAAACGTGGATTTCCAGAGACGCCATCATCCTAACAAAACGCCTTGGACGCGAATTCCCCAAAGAAACATTTGAACGCATCTCACACGCCTACGATGCGTGCAGGCTGTTCCGCCAGCCCGACGGACGCTCCACTGTCATCAACGACGGCTATCCCTTGGATCTTGATACGTTTATCGCAACACTGCCGCCGTCCAGTTCGCCAGTCCTTTCTGCCAATATCCTTCCAAATGCAGGCATCGCCATCTGGAAAAAAGACGATACGTTCATGCTATTTGACTGCTCGCCGCTTCTGGATGAATTCTCTCATTTCCATGGCGGAAAACAGGCTGTCACTTTATTCTTCGACAACAAGCCGTTCCTATCCGACAGTAATTGCTGCAGTTATGACGATGATGATTTCGCTCAGTGGTTCAAACAGCCCGAGGCACATTCGACACTGCTAATCAACGGCAAAGGCGACAGTGTCATCGAAGGGCGCTACCACTGGGTCGCAGCCTCGAAGACAATACTCGAACCATGGGCAGGCAACACAATCACCGCATCCATGACTGGTGCCGCGCCCGAATGGGATAATGTCCGTTGGTCCCGTACCGTCTCAATGGCTGCCAATAAAATTAAAATCA
>JAGCTA010000264.1 GCA_017963875.1 Victivallales bacterium
CCCATAGTACCTTTCTCACTTCTAGGACCTTCGAACTCCCGACGGGCGAATGGCACCACCTCGCATTCTCGTATGACGCACAAGGCTCCGCACGAATCTTTCTAGACGGAGAAGCACTGGCCTCGGCCTACTACCCTGACCATGGCCCCATCGCCAACGGGACCAATCGTTTTACCATCGGTGACCGCGTCGGCAGCACCCACAATAGTTTTCCTGGTCTCATCTCCCAAGTACGCTTCTGCTCACCGCTGGCAGAAGAATTCAAAGGCAGACCATTTTTTACAACCACGGCTGGCAGGACGGTCTTCTATCGCTTTGAGAAAGACAACAAAGCCACATTGAAACTAGTTAACGACAGTCCTGATAACCTGACTGAAATCCAGATTGAATACAATGGCCTGGTTCTTCCCGAGGCGTATATCCCCCTGCTGAAGCCACGCGAATCCTTTGAAGTAAGAGCACCGCTCAATCTTTCCTTGAAGCCAGGAAACTACTCCCTCCCTGCCAAGGTGCGCTTTATGAAGGATGGCAAGCCCTTTGAACTCGATGGCAACTGCGATTATACAATTCTTCCACGAGAAAACAAATTCATGCCTGTCGTGATGTGGGGCACCGCCATCACCGAGCCGCTGAAAAAAATCGGCTTCACACATGACCTTCGCGGCATGGGCAACTACCTGGCCTCATGGGAGTCCGAAGAAATCGTGGACCTCACAAAGGCAAACTCCGTACAGGACACATACGATATGCTCAACCAACGGATGAAGGAAGGCATCCACGTCTGCCTGACCACACGTCCAGGCCCCTACCTCTCAAAAAAGTTTCCCGACGACCTTTCCCTGCATCGCGTCACCCGCAACGGCAAGCCCCAAAGCACCGACAATCTGGACGCATGCAACCCCAAAGTCCTCGCCTACGGCTATCGCTTTGGGAAAAGTATCGGCGATGCCTTCGGGCGCTTTCCAATCTTCGATGCCGCACTCATTCACTCCGAAGTGCGCGACAGCACCGCCCTCTCCTTCCACGACTTCGAGGTCGAGGCTGCTGAAAAGGCCATCGGCGCCAAAATCCCCGAACAGATTATAGGGAAAAACGGCATCCCATACTCCCTGATCCCCTCCTTCCCACAAAACCATGTCATCCCCAGTGATGACCTCATACTCAAATTTTATTCATGGTTCTGGAAGGACGGCGATGGATGGAACCTTCTCCACTCGGCTGTCAACCATGGTCTTAAAGACGGCATAAAGCCAACAGGCCGAACCGACTTCTGGACTTTCTTTGACCCTGCCGTGCGTGTACCAAGCCTTTGGGGCAGCGGTGGCGACGTCGATTTCCTCTCACAGTGGACCTATTCCTATCCTGATGCCATCAAAATCGGTCAGGCTACCGATGAACTTTTCGCCATGGCGGAAGGCCGTCCAAACCAGGAGGTCATGAAAATGACACAGATCATTTGGTACAGAAGCGGTACCGCTCCGATAGACAAGATGCCTGCCGATGAAAGCAAACGTGTACAATGGGAGCGGGATATTCCCGACGCACAATTCATCACCATCGCTCCCGACCATTTGAGCATCGCATTATGGAGCATGATCGCACGCCCAGTCAAGGGCATCATGTATCACGGATGGGGCTCCCTTATGCCAAACATCGCCCGCACAAGTTACAAGCACACCAACGATGCAACCAAATACCGCCTTGCCAAACTCGTCCATGAGGTCATCCAGCCACTCGGACCAATGCTGTTGAACGTGCCTGACCACAAGACCGATGTAGCCATCCTGGAGAGTTTTGCCTCGCAGATGTACATGCAGTGTGGCTCCAATGGCTGGTCCAACAGTTGGGAGGCGGACATGCACCTGATTCTCCAGTGGGCTGGCTACCAGCCACGCATCATCTACGACGAGACCATCCGCAAGAACGGTCTTGGAGACTACAAGGTGCTGGTCATGCCCAACTGCGGCGTGCTGACACAAGATGTCTATGACGAAATCAAAGCATTCCAAGCGCGAGGCGGCCTCATCGTCTCGGACGAGCACCTCTGCCCTGCCCTCACGCCTGACATCATCATCCCCGTCTTCAACCGCGAAGACCAAAAAGCACAGGAGAACAAGGCAGCCTTGCAGGCCATCTCACGAAAACTGCGCGAGGAATTGACGCCATTCTACCATGCCCCGTTCAAGACCAGCAACGAAGACCTTGTCGCGCGCCTGCGCAAGTACAGCACCGCCGACTACCTCTTTGTCATCAACGACAAGCGCACATACGGCAACTATGTCGGCCAATACCGCAAGGTCATGGAGGAAGGCCTTCCCAACGAAGGCACCGTCACCCTGGCCCGCAAGAAAGGTTTTGTCTACGACTTGACCACATCAAAGAAGGTCAGCGCCAAATACGCCGATGACAGCATCAGCTTCGAAACCGCCCTCGGGCCTGGCGACGGCAAGCTCTATCTCGTCACTGCATCGGAAATCGCGACAGTCACGGCTAACGCACCGACCAAGGCGGCACGCGGCAAAGATTTCGACGTCACCATCGATGTTCTTGGTCGCAATGGACGCAGTATCGACGCCATCATCCCGATGTCCGTCACCATCAAGGACCCATCTGGCAACATCGCCGAATTCAGCGGCTACCACGCCGCCGTCGACGGCAGGCTTACGCTCACGCTGAACATCGCCTCCAATGACGCAAGCGGCATCTGGACCATCGAGGTCAAGGAACTTGCATCTGGCATCGCCTGCAAGACGCAAGTCTCTGCGTTCTAGATTACAGGGGAACTGGAGAGAGGAAGAAGGGATTTATCCAAATGCTTCAACTGACAAACGGACAAAGCGCTCTGCAATTGTCACCTGAAAACGGTGCGATTCTCTGTATGACCTCAAACGGCAAGGACCTGGCGGGAACCTCTGCGCGGGCTTTCCGTATCCGTCTTTTGACAGAAGACGGTGATTCAGAACAACTTGACGACAGTGATTTCGGCCAGTTCGCCTTTGATGGGAAAGAGCTTCTCCATTGGAGCGACTGCCGAAAGCACCCAGGTTTGGAGATGTTTCTGAAAATCCGTTCGGCTGAAAACGGTTCGTTTCGATTCCGTCCGTCGCTGAAGGGAATCCCCGAAAACCTGCGACTGGAACTCGTTTCCGCGCCGCTTGTGGGTATCCCGCTGGATTCAGAGCTGTTGCTGCCACGTTCTGAAGGCGTGGTCTATAATCATTCAGGACTCATTGCGGATACATGGGACGAACACTTCACTTTCCCCGGATATTGCAATCACTATCCAGGGATGTGCCAGATGCAGTTTCTGGCCGCATGGTCCGATAATGCAGGAATCTATTTCGCCGCAGACGATTACGGCCATGCGACCAAGTTTCTGTCGACCTCGCATCAGGCAGGCGATAAGGTCATCGAAGCACATATCGAATGCTGTTGCGGGACAAGTCATCCCGCAGCGGACTACGAATTGCCGTTTGACCTGATTCTGCGTCCGTTTTCAGGTGACTGGCAGCATGCCTGCGAAATCTATCGTGAATGGGTCGAACGCGACCCCGCAATCAAACGCGACGTTCCTCTTCCAAACTGGCGGGACGATTCTCCCGTCGTCATCATCTACCCTGTGCGCGGCGGTGGATCGATAACGGCTGCGATAAATCGCTTTATTCCGTATGAAAACACCTTCCCGCGCATTCAGGAACTGGCCAAGCAACTGAACTCCAGAGTGATGGTTCTCCTGATGCGTTGGGATCACAACGGCCCGTGGCTTCCGCCGTATTACTGGCCGCCAGTAGGCGGCGCGGAGTCGTTTCGGAAATTCCGTGACCTGCTCCACGGCGCGGGACATCTTCTGGGCGTGTATGGTTCGGGAACCTATTTCACAAGGAAAAGCCTGACCAACGACTATTCTGGAGAGGACGTCTATCAGCGCGAACATCTGGAAGACGCCATGGTGGAGGGTCCTCATGGAGAAATCGAAAGGACCTTCCAGTCGCTTCGTGTCGGAACCGCTTTCTGCATCACGGAGGACGCAGGCAAACGGATCATGGCGGAGCAGACGATGATTCTTGCTCGCGAGCAGATTGATTTTTTCCAGATACTCGACCAAAACCTTGGCGGGGCGCCGTTCCCCTGCTACAGCTCCAAACATCATCATCCATCCATTCCAGGCCGTGAGGGAACGGACGCCATGCGGGATTTCCTGCGGAAACTCAACGGCGAAATCCGCGCCAGCGGCAGCTCGATGCTCCTCGGCACGGAATGCGGCGCCGCAGGGCCTTTCATCGCTGATTTGCCGTTCAATGACCTGCGCGCTCACTCATGTGAAAGCGACTGCGGAACGCCAGTCCCCGCCTATCAATATGTCTTCCATCGCCATCTCAACAACTTCTTCGGCAACAGTTGCATCGTTCCCAACCATACGGACAATGACTGCCTTCGCTTCCGCATTGCGCGGGGCTTCTGCGGTGGTTCCATGATGACCATCGTCCTGCGGGACAGCGGCGAAATCGACTGGGGCGCCTCGGCTTGTGACTGGTCCGAACCTGCTCCGAATCAGAGGGATATCGTCACACTGGTCCGCAATCTCAATGAAACAAGACGGCGCTACCCCGAGTTTCTCCAGCAAGGCGACATGATACCGCAGCCCCTCATAGAATGCGGGACGAATCAGTTCACGACTCTTTCCTCGAGCGGAAAGCCCAAGACCGTTCCAGAGATTGTCTGCTCCGCATGGCGGGCTCCCGACGGACGTGAAGCGGCATTTTTCGTCAACTACATGACGACTGAAAAATCCTTCCGCCTTAACGGGAAAAACATCTCCGTCCCGCCTCTGACAGCAATCGCTATCTGTAACACAAAACCTTAATTCAGCAGGATTTGCGACGTCATCTCATTCAGTGTCCATAAATCACCTTTAACCAAATCCGGAGAAACCAAGCATGATGCCAAGAACTTGCAAGGCGGCAGTCGTGACCAGCAAGGGAGAAGTTGTCTGTCACAAGATGCCTGTTCCGTCGGTCAAGGACAATGAGGTGCTGGTGAAAGTCCACGCTTCGCTTATAAGCCCTGGAACAGAGATGAACATGGTCAGGTCGCGGCGCGAAAACCCCGCCCAAACAGGTGTCGAGATCGGTTTTGGATATTCCACTGCTGGTGAGATCGTAGCAGTGAAAGGCGATTGCAAGGGGCTCAAGCCAGGCATGAGAGTCGCCTGCATGGGCGGTGGTGCAAAGCATGCCAGCTATAATTGCGTGCCAGTGAACCTGGTGGTGCCAATCCCTGACAAGCTCAGCTTTGAGGAGGCCGCATTCGCATCTCTCGCGGCGACCGCATTGCAGGCGGTGCATCGCACGGAACCACTGCTGGGTGAATATGGCATTGTGCTGGGACAGGGCATCGTCGGCAATCTGGCGGCACAGCTCTGCCAGCTCTCTGGCACAAGAATCCTTGCATGGGAGTCACTGTCATTCAGACGTTCCATAGCCAAGAAGTGCAATATACAGAAAACCGTGGATTTCCTGACGGAAGACGCCGTTCAGGCCTCCAGAAAGTTCGCCGCCCCATATGGAGTCGATTTCGCCATCATGGCCTTCGGCGGCAATGCCGACAAGGCGTTCGACGATGTCCGCAAGTCAATGAAAGTGTCAGCGGATGGACATCAGATTGGGCGGATTACCGTGGTAGGAGGATGTCACTTCCGCTTTGACGGAGGTGCCAGTTCGGGAAACCTTGATGTGCGCTGCTCCAGCCGGACTGGCTGTGGATACCATGATCAGGCCTGGGAATATGGCAAAGACTATCCGCAGGGCTTTGTTCAGTTCACAAGTCAGCGCAACGCCTCGGAACTTGTTCAACTCATGCAGGAGAAACGCCTGAAGGTGCTGCCAATGATCACTCATCGAATGGGCATTGAGGATGTTGGCCAGGCGGCGGAGTTGCTGTTGACACAACCGGACAAGGCCTTGGGCGTAATCCTGACAATGTAGAAGCAAAAAGGCCCTTGCTTTTTTGGCATGCATTCGCACAGGAAGAATCCCCGCGTGGCTTAATATCCAAAACCATTGCCTTGAATTGTCGCCAAGGAGACAATGCCGTTACGTCGTTCATACAGCCCTGGATGTCTTGACTCAAAGGGCTGTGACACCTGCGGATAGAATTGCGGGGCGTTGCATTCCACGCCCATGATCGTGCCGATATGCGCTGCAAGAAGCACATGGGGCACGGTCGCAAGCATCGGGTTGGTAAGGTCTTGCACCATAAGCTGCATGTTGTGGGCCTTCGCCCAGCAGGCTGAAAGCAGAGCGCCAGTCTGAGTCTTGCAGACCTTAAGGGCAACGCCGTTCCATCCGAGTTGGCATCCGAGGCGCACGAATTTCCAATCGTGCGCGCTTTCATCCATGAACAACGGCTTGCGCCTGGAGCAGGAATGCACGTCAATCCTGTTCGTCTCGATGTCGTATGGAAATGGCTGCTCCACATACAGCAGCAAATCGAAGATTGAAGGATATTCGCTTTGGAGCGTGTCAAGGATTTGGTTCACGTATGAAGGCTCTCGCACCAGGCGGTTGAAGTCAGGTGATATGGAATGGCACTCGTATTCCAGGGCGATTTTTCCAACCGCGACCAGGCGGTCGAAGTCCCATTGCGGATTTCGACCTGTCAACTTGATTTTCAGGCATTTCAGGCCATCGCGTTCAATCCACTTTTCCACAGTGAGGCGGGGTATCCATCCTGTGGTTCATCGCCAGTTCGCTGGTTTTCGCGGAGCAGGTCCTTTCCGCCGACAAGATGCCATACAGGCAACGAATGTGGTACTTTTTCAACAAAGAAGTTCTGTGGAAACTTGCCTTGGAAAGCACTGTCATTGAAGAAGAATGACAGGTCATGCGCCATGTATTTGCCATTATAGGTGCTGTATGTCGGTGCATTGTTGGCAATGCCGTAGGCATCATGGAGCGCTATGTCAAACGCAGAAGCGCATATCAGCGCCGCCAAAAGGGGCATTTCCATTTTGTGTTGCAGGTTGAATCGCTGAAGCAGCACAGGCAATTTGTCAGTAAGGAACTTATATCCGATGAACATGGGATGCTCGGCGCCATTTGGGGGCTCTGGATACTCCGTCTCCAGCAGGCGACAGAACTCCATCATTGCGTTTTCCCTAAATGAGAAAGGCAAATCCGCAGGCCATGCCCAGGCCACCGACAGCGGCGTCTCGCCTCTGCCGACAGCGCCGTATGCCTGCAAATCGACATGGGCAATCTGAATCGAGGTAATTGTTTCTGCTCCAAACTTCAGGGGCAGACGCATCTTTACAGGTATGAACTTTATTTTCATTGCTTTCAACAGCCATCCTATTCACTAAGCTATAGCACAGTGATTGAATTGAGGGAGTTTACAAAAGTGAAGACAAGAAAACTAGTGACGTCACTAGTTTTTGTTGGGAAAACATCGGAAAGTGACTGGATTATGTTTGGACAAGGCATTACATTTATACCTTGTTTTCACCCCAATTGTGACGAAGACGGAAGTGGGAAAAAAGGGTGGATCAGACCGTCACTAATTCGTCACTAGTTTTGCCTTTTTGCAGTAGCAACGTATACTCAAGCGTCGGGAAGCATGATGGAGAGAAATCTGACACGAAAAAAGTTCCGCAACTCACTGAAGCCACGGGATATAAAATATGGTGGGCACCGCGGGACTCGAACCCACGACATCTTGGGTGTAAACCAAGTGCTCTAACCAACTGAGCTAGGTGCCCTTTTCGACATTTGCACACTCACATCAATTTTAATTCTCAATGTGATGCTATTAATATAACCCGTACTCTACAAATCGCAAACCTTCGGCTTTTTTACCATCAAGCAATCGCCTCCGATGCACGACAACTCACCTCCGCCGCTACAAGCCAACTCACATCCGATGCAAGCCTCCAATCGTCCGATACACATTAACCGACATTTCACACTTCATACAGACATGCAATCAAACATGAAAAAAACTTTCGGCATTTCCTGCGTCCAGTTGCTGGTCATTGCTGCAATTTGTTTCGTTCAAAACATCTGCTGTGAGCCAATACCGCCCGTAAAAGAGGTCAAGTCCGCCTCCCCTGCCCGTTCTGCCAAACCACTGTGCGAAGACGAAAAAGCGGCGCTTCGCTGGCTCGACCATGTGACAGGCACGCTTTCCAAGGAGGAGGAAAAAGAATGGTGGAACATCGGCGGACGGCAGTTCGGTCTATTCTCCACACGATACAACGTCGCTTTCGCTGGCTACGCGGCTGCAGCCATTGGAATGCGCGGAAACCAAAAGGAACGCGAAACCGCTGGACGCATCATAGACAACTGCATCAAACGCATCCTGCGGCGCGATGCATGGGCCTATTCGCAGGCGTCAAGCTATTGGGGCAAAAAGCCTTGGGCACCAGATCCGTGCTATCGCGAAAACGTCATGTACACGGGCCATCTACTGCAACTTCTGGCACTCTACGAGACATTCACTGGCGACACGAAATATTGGACAAAAGGCTTCGATTTCGTATGGAGCAAAGACAAAATCGTCCATTACGATGTCCAGAAACTCATTGACGTGACGGTCGAGCAGATGCGCGAGGCACCGTCCGGCGGCCTGACATGCGAGCCTGGCCTCATCTTCTTCCCCTGCAACAATCATCCGCACTATGCGCTGAAACTCTTCGCAAAACTCGGTCATGGCGACTGGTCGCAGGAGGCGCGGCGATGGGAGAAATGGGCTGTGCCGCACTTCTCGAAGCCAATGCTCGGCGGCGGAATGCTCTGCCTCGTCTACCATGCAAAAACAGGCATTTTCTACCCTCGCGGCATTCCAGGACTGGACGCATGGTCGCTGCTCTGGTATGAACCGTGGGCAGGAAACAGAAAAGACGCCATCGACCTCTGGCGAAAGGCAGCCACAATGCTTGACTGGACGCAGTTCTCCGAACCGAACGACATCCTTGAGGGCGAAGAGAATCCCTGCACACCGTCGCAGGTTCCCGCGTCGGTCACAGCCGCGTTCCTCGCAGCCGCCGCACGCGCCTGCGACGACGTCAAGACCGCGAAGCGGCTGGAAAAGGCGCTCGACGCAAAATATCTGCGCCGCGAACGCGGGTTCTACTGGCTCGACCTCGACAGACAGTGGCGCATCGGCGCGAGCGCAAAACGCATCATCGCACTTGCAGAGGCCAATGGCTCCAGTTTCCGCGTACTCGCGCGGAAGAAATAGTCAGTCATGGTGACGCGCACCGACGGCAAGACGACCGTTTCACCTCACGACGCCGAAGGAATTGACCAG
>JAGCTA010000004.1 GCA_017963875.1 Victivallales bacterium
TGCCATACAGCGGGTCAGATTACCGTCGGCTTCGAGCAGGCTGCCAACGACCTCTCCATCGCCTTCGACCTGCCAATACAATATGCGCGAAACCTGCTGAAGAAATTCGATTCATTGAACCTGAGTGTCATATCGGCCAATGACGGGCGCACGCGCTTCATAGACGTTGAACGCGGACCAGGCACACGCCCGCGCCGCATCGCGGCATCCAGCATTGAGCAAGTCGTCCAGGTGCGTTTCAGCGAACTGTTCCAAATCATAAAAGAACGGTTGCAACAGGACAATGCATGGCAACTTGCGACTGGCAGCGTTCGTCTTTCAGGCGGGGCAGCCTTACTCCCAGGCATGACGGCTCTGGCGCATGATATCCTCGCGCACGACGCATTGATCGCTCGGCCTTTCAATGTCACGGCACCAAAGGAAATTATCACAAATCCCGCATTCATTGTTCCCATCGGCGCGTTGAGAAACGCCAAGGAAGCATTGGACAGTTACAATCAGCAGATACAGGCTTCAGGAGGAACACAAGAATCAGCCACTACGAATATCCTGAAAGCCCTAGGTAAAATTCTGAACTTCTAAGCCAAAACAGTTTTCCCTTCATGAAAAAGTCCCCCAAAGTCATGTTCGCAGGTCTCGGCCACGCAGGCATTAAGGCTATGCTGACTGCTGCAGGGCAGTTTGATTCGCAGTATTACTCATTTGTCGCCATTGACACGCCAAATGAAATCATCAATCTGGACGCCAAATGTTTTGACCACGCATTTCCAACGGAGGCAGGTTGGGAAAATGCGTTTGGCAATTCCCTTCAAGGGCTTCAAATGCTTGCATTGTTTATGGGCCTAGGAGGCAAAACCGCGCCTGATGCCGCTAAACTCGCCATCGCGGCGGCTTCCGCAAAAAACATTCCTGTTGTCGCATTTGCGACATTGCCTTTTTCCTTTGAAGGCGAACAGCGTAAAATCGCTGCATCACATGCGGTGACTGCGCTTAGGCAAGGAACCAATGCGACTATTATTTTACCCAATGACCTACTTTTCTCGCAGTTTCCAAAGGATTCCAACGCCATGGCGGCATTTGAGCGTGCAGACGAATGGATTGCGGAAGTTGCCTGTAGCGTACTCAAGCCTTTCACGTTCGCCAATATCATCAATGTCCGTCCTGAAAATCTCGCATGGTTGTTGACACGTAAAAACGCCACTGTTTCTGTAGGCATTGGATGGGGCGAAGGCGATGATGCCATTGAAGAAGCCGTCCAGGAACTGTCGGCAAGTCCTTTTCTGAAACAGCAGACTGGCATCGCCCAGGCGGATGCGGCACTAGTCATGGTTTCCCTGCCTGACGATGCTTCAATCGGGCAACTTACGGGGTGCCTGACGGCGGTCAAACGACTTTTTGCGCCTCACCTGAAACTTGAAATCGGCGTCTGCCAAGACGATACGTTGGCTGAAGGAATCCGCATTGTCGCATTGATGCGATTTCCTGGACGTCAGCCACGCCGCCAGCAGGACGAGGAAGACGCACAATCCGCAGACAATCCCCCGCCACAGCCCTCAGTCGCTGAACATTCGGAGCAGGAACGCCAACTCACGCTCCCAATGTCCGACATCATGGAGTACAAGACTGGTATTTTCAATAAAAACGAGCCGACAAAGCATAATTTTGAAAATCTGGATGTTCCGACGTTCATCCGCAGAAACATCCCAATTGACACGCAGTAATCATCACATATTTCCATAATAATTTCCCAAAAAGTTTCAACCCAAATCAAAGGTGAAGAAAATGCAGGAAAAACTCAAAGCCATTGCCGAACTCTCACAATTCTATGGGGCAAATCCCGATTTCGTGTTTCTGGGCGGCGGAAACACATCAGTCAAAAACGATTCCACGCTTTACATCAAGCCTTCTGGCTGCGCATTGGCAACCATCAAGCCTGAGCAATTCCTGGCTATCGACCGTGCCCAACTCAACAAGTTGTTTGAATTCCCCATTCCTGAAAATGTCCAGATACGTGAAGAAATCGCCAAAAACATGCTCGCAGCAGCCGTTCGCCCCATTGGTGCAGGGCGGCCATCCGTCGAAACGCCACTTCATAATATTATCAATTATACATACATTGTTCATCTCCATCCTGCACTGGTCAATGGTCTGACATGTGCCTCCAACGGCAAAGCCGCCTGCGCACGCCTCTTCCCTAATGCATTGTGGATCGATTACTGCGACCCAGGCTCGACGCTTGCATTTGTCGCCAAGAAGGCATTGGATGCCGATACGGCCCAGCGCGGTTCACAGGCAAAAGTCATCTTCTTGCAGAATCACGGCGTATTCGTCGGAGCGGACACACCAGAAGAAGTCAAGGCAATCTATGACGATATCACCTCAAAACTCATCGCCGCCTATCAACAAGCAGACATCCCCACAGGCTCATTTGACCTTGGAACCGTCGATATGGATAATGTCCTTGAAGTCGCTCCTGTTTTGAGGCAACTGTTGGCAGATGCGGACGGCAACCGCCCGATTGTCCATGCAGCAGGCAGTGTCATGCCGTTTGAAGGACCGCTGACCCCCGACCACGTCGTCTATGCAAAATCATTTGCGTTCTGCGGAGAAGCCACCGAGGAAGCCATCGCGGATTTCAAGGCAACACATGGCTATCTTCCCAAAGTCGTCGGCATTCCAGGGAAAGGCCTCTTCACTTCAGCCGACAACCTGAAGGATGCCAAGGCTATTGTCATCGCCGTCGCCAACGCCCTGCAAGTCCAACGCCTTTCTCAGGCATTCGGCGGGCCGAAATTCCTGACAGAGCGTGAATACAAGTTCATTGAGAACTGGGAAGTCGAATCCTATCGGCGTAGCGTGAGCATGGCGGCAGGCGGCGCAGGCCGTTTGGCGAACCGCGTTGCCGTCGTAACGGGCGGAGCACAAGGTTTCGGGCTTGGGATTGCAGAATCGCTGGCAAAGAACGGTGCCATCATTGTCATTGCCGATATGAATGTCGATGGAGCAAAAGCCACGGCAGAAAAACTGTGCGAAACGTATGGCAAGGACCGTGCATTCGCCGTCGGAGTAAATGTCTCCGACGAAGAATCGGTTGCCAACATGATGACAGAAATCACCTGTATGTGCGGTGGACTTGATTTGTTCGTCGCGAACGCGGGCGTTGTCAGGGCGGGGTCAGTCAAGGATATCACTCTGAAGGATTGGGAATTCGTCACAAACATCAATTACAACGGATATTTCCTCTGTGTCAAGCACGCCGCCCGCATCATGGCACGCCAGATTGTCAATGGTAAAGGACGCTGGACAGACATTGTGCAGGTAAATTCCAAGTCTGGCCTTGAGGGCTCCATCAAAAATGGCGCATATGCTGGCTCCAAGTTCGGCGGCATCGGCCTGACACAGTCATTCGCGAAGGAACTGGTCGAGGATTCCATCAAAGTCAACAGCGTCTGCCCTGGAAACTATCTGGATGGACCGTTGTGGAGCCATCCTGAGAAGGGGCTTTTCGTGCAGTATCTGAACGCAGGGAAAGTCCCAGGGGCCAAAACAGTCGATGATGTCCGCAAATTCTATGAAGCCAAGGTGCCGATGCGTCGTGGCTGTCTGCCAGAGGATGTCGCCAAGGCCATCATGTACTGCGTCGAACAAGATTATGAAACAGGCCAAGCAATCCCTGTCACGGGTGGTCAGGTAATGCTCCATTGATTTCTCAAAATCAGTAGAATTCCACAGCGGCTCGCCGCTGTGGATGTTATTTTTTGCAAATTGACAAAGGAATATCACAAAATGTCAAAGGAATTGTTTAACAAGGCGAATGCTGGCGTCCATGAGTTTCCACGGATTCTTGCGCACCGCGGAATGAGAGATGTCTATACGGAAAATGGCATCATGGCTTTCCAATACGCGCTGGATCACGGTCTCACTGGTTTTGAAACCGATTTCCGCATGACTGCCGACGGCGTTATCGTCGTCATGCATGACAGCGATATCAAACGCACGACAACAGGCGAAGGCGTTATCGAAAAAATGACGCTGGCACAACTCAAACAGGTAAAACTGAACAACTCCGATGAAACTGTCCCAACTGCTGATGAACTCCTTAGCCTCTTCGACAATCGAAAGGATTTCTACATTGAACTGGAAATGAAGGCACGCTACGGCGAATTGTACAGCACCGAACGCATGGATGATTATCTGAAGAAACTCCACGCCATCGCTGAAAAACATCTTTCCAAGGGCTTCTACCTCTTGACATGTTTCGATCACGACGTTCTTCGGCATGCGAAAGAACTTTTCCCCGAAGTCAACACAGGCCTTATCTGCGGTGGACTGCGCCAAGAGGACATCGATGCCGCCATCAATCTTGGATGCTTCGGTCTATCCCCGACATTCGAGGGCACGGACCAGGCACTTGTCGAGAAGGCAATCGCCGCAGGACTCGCCATCAATCTCTGGCACTCCGAAACTCTGGACCTCTGGAAAGAGGCAAAAGCCAGAGGTGCCGTCGTATCGACGAATAACCACCCCGTCGATGTTCTTCAGGCAATCAAGGCGAATGGCCTCTATTGAACCGAATATAATCAAAAAAAAACAAAACTCCTATGCCTAAAAAGTTAACTGTACACGTAATTCTGAATTCGCATCTCGATCCGATTTGGCTTTGGGGATATGGCAACGGCATTGACGAGGTCGTCGCCACAGCACGAAGTGCCTGTGATTTGCTGGACGATTATCCAGAAATCCATATCACCCGTGGAGAGGCATGGTTTTATGAGATGCTTGAAATGCATGACCCGATAACTTTCAAAAGGGTTCAGGAGCATGTCCGCAACGGCCATTGGCATATTGTCGGCGGCTGGTACGTCCAGCCTGACTGCAACCTGGCATCCCCTGAGACATACGCCATGCATGCGAAAATCTCGGGTAAATATTTCAAGCAGAAATTCGGCATCGAACAATGCGAAACTGGCTACAATGTGGATAGTTTTGGGCATGGGGCCTATTTGCCAGACTTCTATACCGCCGCAGGCATGACGAACTACCTTTTCATGAGACCTGGTGAACATGAGAAATCCCTGCGGGGCAACCTCTTCCGTTGGCGTTCGCCAAACGGGAACGAACTTCTGGCTTCTCGAATCTTCCCATCATATTCTTCCAATCCGAATTCCGTGCTAAAACTCCTTCAAATGCACATCGACAGTGCTGACCGCTCGGTCGGACACAGTTGTTTCTTCTGCGGTGTCGGCGATCATGGCGCGGGGCCAAGCAGAAAGGAAATCGCCATTCTGAAGGAACATTGGAACGATTGGGAAAAAGACAATGTCGAACTCATTTTCAGCCACCCAGATGCCTATTTCAATGCTCTCAGGCCGCATCTTGAGAAACTGCCTGTTGTCGAAGGAGAACTTCAGTTCCACGCCATTGGCTGCTACACAGCCACAACGGAAATCAAACGCTCCATTCGTGCAACTGAAAATATGCTTATTGAGTTCGGGCACCTTCTCAAGCCAGCAGAACGTGAAAACTGCTGGAAGCGCGTGCTCTTCGCAACGTTTCATGATGTTCTTGCTGGCTCATCCATATCCAGTGCCATGTCTTTCATATATGACAGTCTGGCTTTTGTCCGTGCGACAGTCGCGGAAGCCAGATTGCGCGCTTCACGTAAGGAAAGCCTCAGCCTGCCGCCAGCCGACCGCCAGCGCATCGTATTGTCAAACCAAGGCGGCCGACCCTACAGAGGCCTTTTCAGCGTCGAGCCATGGGTTTCCGTCCAATGCGACTATGGCAAGCACGCGCCCAATGCCATCCAGTTCCACGATGAAAAAGGCCAGATAGTTTTGACTCAGGCTATCCCACCTGAATGCATTGTCGGTGGCCGTGCCGCACAGTTGTTCGATATTGCCATACCAGCGCATTCCAGCCGCGTGATTTCATTCAGTTACAATGAGTCTCCGCAAAAATCACGTCCTTTCACTTCAAGAGACATCAACTTGAAGGTTCTGCCTGCGCTTCAATATGAAGGGAAAGTGTTTTTCGAAGCGCCATATTATGAACTCTACAACGACAGTACCGACACATGGAGCCATCGTGTCCCGTCGTTTCCGACGGAAAACCCAATAGCCGTTGCCAAAACAACTGCCCATTCTTCAACAATATTCAATGGTCCTATTGCCATTCAAAAGCAATTCAAGGCAACGCTTCGGAATGTCTCCACAATAGAAAACAATATCACCATCTCAAAAGGCTTGAACGGCATTCATTGCCAAGTCACGGTCCTTTCGTCAATCGGTCCAAGGAAAATCCTGAAGATGTGCTTGAAGCCCGCATTCAAAGTCGTCAAACGTCTTGACGGAGTTTCAGGTGGCATGCTGGAACGTCAATGCGACGGGCGAGAATATCCTGTATTCAATGTCATCCAATTGCATGGTGAAAATGGCGAAACAGCCACCATCATCTCAAAGGATGTTTTTGCATGTGACGTCCAGCCCGACGGAACTGTCCGACTGACTCTTCTGCGGACGCCATACGCCGCCCACCATGATCCCACCGCAGTCCCCCAAAACAATGCCAGACATGCCCTTGACCAACGGCTGATGACATACGACATCACCTTGCTATGCAATGCATCGCGCAGTCAGATTCAGGATGAAATCTATCGCCAGAAAAATCCGCTTATTGTCTCAGAGACAACTTACGGAATGAACCGCGAGTCATAAGATATCCTTCTTCCATCAAAGAGCATGCCAAGCATACTGGACAGCAAAGACACATTAAAATGATATATTCATAATCATTTACCTTTCTGTAAATTCAATAAATAATCTGCTAATTTGGGATTTTTCTCTCTTATCCATTTGATCAATTCCAAAGCCCTAGCCCTGTCTTTTGGAATGCTTCCATAACAATTGACTACCTGATAACCACATCCGTCCTGACCAGGCTCTCCATAGCCGACAATATATGCAATTGTCAATAACGCAGCGGCTTTCAGACTTCCCTTCCTGTATGCTTTTTCAAGCCAGTATCTTGCCTTTTGGAAATTATGGATACTCGTGGCTAAAGGATCATCAGACGCTTGCCCAGTGTGTCTGCTTTTATAAAGCCTCGTCTTTAAATCAATAAGTTTTGTTTTTCCATCGTCAAAACCACGGTCAAAAATGCATAGTTCCGCCACTTTACATTGCGCCTCGACAATACCGCCCTCTGCGGCTCTTTCATAATACCTGCATTTTAAAATGAATTCCTTTGAACTCTCCCTGCCAGTGCTGGAAGTTGGTGGAAAACCCTCATAGTATTTGGCCATGACCAAATATCCCAACGAAATATCACTGTTTATTGCTTTTTGAGCCAATTGTACCGCTCTTTCGACATTTTTTACCACACCCTCACCATGAAAATAGGCGTATGCAAGCATACCTTGAACCTGTGGCTCATCTTGATTCGCCTTTTGAGCCAATGCAACGGCCTGTTGATGGTCGCCACTATTCCAGGCGATGATTGCCTTGTCCAGATACGCCTTTTGTTTCGCCTTGTGTTCAAGTTCAAGTCGAAGTTGTTCTTCATGCCTAACCAGCCAAGTACTTGCAGCATTGGAACCATTTTGGGCCGCTTTCCGATACCACTGTTCCGCCTTGCCAATGTCCTTATCCCCCCCCAAACCATATACATACATTCTTGCAATAGCCACCTGAGCAACGGCATTTCCCATTTTTGCCGCTAAAAGATACCATTCTTTCGCCTTCGCAGAATGCCATTGTGGATTATTGGGATTGCTGAAGATTTCCCCCATGGCCAGTTGCGCATCCACATCGCCTAGATGAGCCAATGGTTCATATAACTTTATTGCCTTGTCAATGTCCCTGGCAACTCCCCGTCCCTCATAATACATCTTCGCAAGGCCTTTCTGGGCCGCTGGCAACTTTAGTTCATGCGCCTTGGACATCCATTCAAACGCCTCTTTCGTGACATCGGCCTTGTCCAGCATCTCAGCCAAAAGATACGCCGCCTCATCAATGCCGTGCTCCAATGCCTTCTTATACCATTTTTTCGCATCCTCCACAGAAGATTTATAGGATTTGGCTGCTGGATCATATAGTTTCCCCAATTCAAGCATCGCTTGCGACATGCCATTTCGTGCAGAATACAGCAGCATTCTCTCTCCATTTGTGAAGTGAGAGACCTTGTCCCTGCCCCGAGACAAGGATTTCAAGCCCAGAATAAGCGATATATGTGGATTCTGCGAATCTGCTGATTCCACGACTTGAAATGCCTTCTCAATTTCCCCTTTCTCAAAGAGTCTGATTGCCTCTTGGGTCTGCATCTCAATGTATTTTCTGCGAGCGTTTTCAATGTTTTCCCGTATGGAGGAAACCTTGCTATATGTTGGGTAACGGTCAACGATTGTCTCTAACTGAACTTGCGCCTGATCAAAATCATTGCTGACAACCAGTTCATCGATTTTCTGACACGTCTTCTGTAGATTTTTGTCCATCTCAATGGCACGCTGATAAAAAAACGTGCTCGCTGTCAGAAAAGTCGTTCGCTGCCCCCGCAAGGCGTTGGAAAGTTCCAGACACGCTTCTGGGGAATGGGGTGTACATAGATAATACACCACCCACAAGAAAAGGATATTCACTATAACAAGCAATGTTTTCATGGGCCTTTTCTATTCCCTAGATTCTTCGTGCAAGATCTCGTGCGCAATGCCTATGACAGAAAAACATCACAAACATATAGATGCTGTATATCCCAATGGCAAACAGATAGTTCAAGCGAGTCAGGCTCGTCAGGAAAAATGTATAGCCGAAAAACATGACTCCCAGACAACCATGGACTATTCCAAGAAATCTTGAAAGTCTTTCTTTTCCGCAGTATTCATGGAGTCTCGCCTGAATAAAACTCCATAGCAATCCATATATTATGTAGCCATACATCGCCATCCTCGCCATCTGTGGATGCTCTACGCGGAATGACTTGTAGCCGCATTCACCATAATACAAATACCACCAGCCCAAAATAAACATGAATGCCTGCGTGACAAACAGCCTGTAAAATGCCACCTTATGACGTAGTTCCTCTACTCCATAATATCTGAAGCCTATGCAATCCAGAAAATTTAATGAAAAATAAGACTTGAATTTTGGGTAGGCCTCTGGATGAGCCGTCAAAACTCCGCTGATGGTATCATGGGTAAGGAGTTTTCTGATGTTTTCGGCTTTGTCATCATTGCCTTTGGCCTTTTCCAGACAGAAATCCATAAACTCGGCAGATGCACTAAGGAGTTGGGCCATTTCCTTGTCGCTGATTTTTTCAAAACCATACTTTTCCAGTATTTCTGGGTGTTTTTTTGCAACCAGCAGAATCTGCTCTCTTGTCAGAGCCTTCCATGAAAAATGCCTGTCCCACTCCCAATCCATAAAATCAATCAGCGTATAAAAATCTTCAGCGGACAAATGCGTTATCTCCAGGCAATTAGCAGATTCTAGAATCGTAATCCTGTTATTCCATAATTCTTGACTGAAGTTTTTCACAGAACGTCTTTGCTCCAAGGGGAGCAAACGAATATACTCAACAATTTTGCTCCAATGCTTACATGTACATCGTGATGCATAGGAAGCGTTTTTGGAAAGGCATGACAGCCATTCTTCACCGCTGATTTTATCCCATTGAAGATATTTCGATACATACTCTGGAAAATTGCTTATTGCTTCGCATACTCTCTTGGCATTCAACATGTTAAAAATCGCCAGATATTCTGGATGTTTCATATCGGCGTAATTAAATGTTTTTTCCCATGAAATGCCGCTTCCATGATTTTGAATCAAATATGCATCTTTGTCTTTCAAATCGTCAGTCAATATCTGTTTCCAGTCACTGGAGACAATGCATTCCCAATGACAGTGTTTTGAAAATTCAGGGTATTTTTCAACTATTTTTACCCAGTCGCCTGAACTGAATATCCTCCAATCGCAATTCTGAGAGTAATCAATATTTAAACTGAATAATTTCATCCAGGCGTCAAAATTGAAAACGCCCCATGGACAGTGTGAGGCATATTCTGGCTTTTCCTGAATAATCACAAGCCACTCTTTTGCATCAAAGACATTCCACGGACAATGAGCAACCCAATTCGGAGATTTGAGTATAATATTCATCCAGTCCTTTGAGGAAATCCTATCCCATGCGCAATAATTCTCCCATTGAGGATTTTCATTCAGAATTTTAACAACATCCTTTCCCAAAACCAAAGAATGGATTTTTAGCAAAGGAGATGTTTTGGGAAGACCTTGGATTCCAATTGCCCAGTCTTTTAACGTGTAGTTCTTCCAGTCAAAAGAGGTTACATTGGATTTTGTAAACGGATAATGTCCCAAAAGTTCAGGACACATTTGAAAGGATGTAAAAATCTCATTGCTTTTAAAGGCCTTCCAGTTCAAATGGTTAGACCAGCCCAGTTTCTGTGCAAAAAGAATGGGAAAAGTCAGATTATAATTTTCTTGCTTTGCCTTGACAGAAAACTTTTTATCTGCATCCAACCCACTGTTTGAAAAAATAAGTTCTTTGTTTTGCAGAAAAGTATCTGGTATTGATACTGTTGCATCAACAACATATCGTGAAAATCTTTCCCAAGGGCATTTGGAGGCATAACTTGGCTCTCGAGACAACAGTTCGAGCCAATGTGAAATTGGCAAGACCGAGCAGTCAAAGGATTGCGCAAAACTTGCATCTGTCGCAAGCAATTTGAGAATTACGTTAATGGGTTTTTTTTTGACAGGAAATAATTGCCAATATTGAGGGTTTTCCAAAAGCAATTCACACAAAAACGCTTCAGACGGACAGTTTCCTCCAGCATACAGATATGCATAGAGCACTTTCATCATATTAAACAACTGCATCTCCGTTACCGAGAAGCGGCCATGCGTTGCATTGGCCAACCATGCTGGATACAGAGTACCCTGGAATTCGCATCCACATGACTCGCACAGAAAGAATTGATTTTCCAAAATCATCCGAATGCTGCACGATACGGCAATTTGCCCACATTCTTCAGGACAAGTAACTATCAATTCCTTATCGATATTCATTTCACTTTACTTTTGACTCGGCAGGTCTTCCACTTTATGAAATTGCTGGACAACCGACAAGGGAATGTCAATTGTAAATACTTCTGGCAATTTTCCAGATTTAAAACGTGCAACAGATGGAGTCGTTATAGTTTTTTTGCGCAATGATATATTGAGTTCTGGCGCAAAATCTTCGGTTCCAAGATACCAGGCAGACATTGTCGTGATTGTCAAAACGGGTGCCTGTGGGTAATAACTCTCGAAAAACTCATGTCGCGTTTCCTTGCAATGATCATGTCCCCTCAACATTCGTTTGACTGGATTTCCTGTGAGTTTTTCCATTTTTTCCATAAAATGAATCAAATCATTTTTCCCTACTTCTGGTTCTGATTTGTCATCTTGACCTGGAATCAAACGGTTCCAGATAAAGGAACGAAGGTACTTTTCATTCTCCAAATCCTGCAGTTTTGAAACGTCATCGATGGAATAGGCAAATGTATTCATATCGAATGATGGACATCCGCCATGGGCCACAAACAAGCCATCAGGCAAAAACAGCGCACGGGGCAAAATCTTGCAGAAGTCAATAAGCCATCTGCCAAATTCTTCGTATTCTTTATGTCGATTCAGGAAAAGACAAAACTCAGATGGCATGACTTTCGATCCAAATTCGCCATTTTCATAGAATAAACCGTCATCATGATTGCCAGCAATCCATAATATCCTCCCAGGACGTT
Organism: Victivallales bacterium; assembly: GCA_017963875.1. Next base: position 11,801 of record JAGCTA010000004.1, read on the forward strand.
CATTGATTAACGCTATCACGCGCATTACAACATCCAATCCGTATTCAAAACGATCAAATAGATCACCAAGAAAAACAATAGTCGCCTGGGAGGTTTGGGAATCAATAAAGGAAAGAGCCGCATCAAGCGCAAGTATATCACCATGAACATCACCTATGAACCACAGGTTTTCTGGTATTTCACCATCATCATATACAACATGAACACGATTCTGCCCTGCAACATAATTAAAGGCAAAATCGAACTGGTCGAATTTACGTCCATAAATCCTTATCCATTCCTGGACAGTTTTTTCTGCTTGGAAAGTCTTTCTCAATATGGATTCTCTAGGCCAAGTAATACAATCAAATGAATTCCAAGGCCTTTCGTGTTTTTTTGATGCATCCTCGGACACTTCCTTCACAGATGCGTCCTCAGACACATCCTGCGAGAACATTTCAACGGACTTTTCGCTTGCGGACATCTCCTCTGCGATGCCTATTGCCGTTGCATCTTCTGACTCAACCTTCGCAGATAAACCATCGAGCACTTCTTTCACAGACCTCTCCTCTGGCCTGCCTGTCGCTGATACTTCATTGGACATTTCCTTCATTGAAGTCTCCCCTGAA
>JAGCTA010000265.1 GCA_017963875.1 Victivallales bacterium
AGCGAAAAAGAAAAGCGCCTCTGCTCTGCTCCGCTCCGACGAGATGGTGTCCCATTCTCGCGGAGCAGAGCAGAGGCTCAATACATAACTTACAAGACGTGAGACGCGAGACGCGAGACATGATCCTGTCTCCTGTCCCCTGTCTCACGTCTCGCGTCCAGTTGTGGAAATCAATCCGTCGCGACGCGGATGTGTCGCCAGCGCCCTGAACGGAGGCGCAGAATCCAGACAATCGGCAGAAGGACAATGAACAGGGTGGCAGTTGTCCAGATGGCATATATTCCACCACCCAAATGTGCTATGACGACAAGAATGCCTGTGACCGCGAGGATGATGCTACATACGACGATGGATGTCCACTTGGTGTCGCCGACGGCATGAAGACCCGAACTGAGCGTGATGTTGAAGGCATCGAAGATGGAATAGCCCGCGACAAACATCAGCAGCGTGCATCCGATTCTGCGGACTTCGGCGAAATCGACGGCGTCTCTGTGTTCACTGGTAGAGAACATATCTAGGAATTCTCCCGCGAAGACAACGTATGCGATGCCGATGGCGAACATCCAAAGTTCGCTCAGGGCGAGTCCGTGACAGATGTACATGACGGCGCCATCGTGGTCTCGTGCGCCATGCCGTTGCCCGACCAGCGTGCTCATGCCGCGCGCCAGACCGATGATAGGCATGATAGTCAAATTGTTCAGGCGGAAGGCAATAGCCGTTGCAGACAGTTCCACAGCACCGATGCGGCCAATCAGAAGCAGGAAGACAGACCATAGCGTCGCGTCAATACACATCTGGATGCCGTTGGCAATGCCAAAACGCCATAGTTTGCAGATGATTGCGACATTGATTCGCCATTTTCCAGAATGGTATCGTTCACGGCTGCTTTTTCGCAGAAAATAACAGAGCAGGATGAACGAAGGCAGAAGAGCGGAAAGTACGGTCGCAAGTGCGGCTCCAGCAACTCCCATTTCAGGCAGGCCCAAATGACCGAAAATCATAAGGTAGTCCAGCAGAATGTTCAATAGTTGCCCCGAGAGTTGGGCGAGCATCAAGCGGACATTATCACCGCGCCCGCTCATGAACCCCGCAAGTGCGGCGGACAGAAAGAATGTCACATTGCCGAACAGGGCGATTCGTAGATAGTCGGTTTCGTATTGGCGGACAACGTCGTCATGCCCGATGAGTTGATATAGTGGTTCCGCCAGAAAGCCGAGCAGGAACGATACGGCACCGAAGGCGAAAGCAAGATAAACGCTCTGCCAGATGACGGAGCCAATCATATCCTCGCGTTGCGCACCAATATTATTTGCCGTGATGGTTCCAGCATAGCCGACGACACCGATGAACAGGCTGGCGACCAGCCAGTTCACCATGCCAGACATGCCAGATGCGCCAATTGCCTCGGGCGAATACTTCGCAAGGAACATGCCGTCCGTGAATCCCATGAGCACAAAACCCGCATGGGACAATATCAACGGAACAGACAGGCGGATGATTTCACTGTACTTCCGCCTGTCAAACCAGTAGTCGCGAAAATGCATGTCAGTCTTGACAATAACTTGTTATTTTGCGTAATCGACCGCGCGCGTCTCGCGAATGACTGAGACGCGAATCTGGCCTGGATAGCGCATTTCCTTCTCGATGCGATCGGCCATTTCCTTCGCAAGAATCGTCGCCTGGTCCTCAGTGACCTTTTCTGGCTGGACAATCACGCGGAGTTCGCGGCCAGCCTGAATGGCATAGCAGTTCTCGACACCCTGGAATGAATTCCCAATTTCCTCAAGTTGCTCCAGGCGTTTAAGATACAGTTCCGTGGTCTCGGAACGTGCCCCAGGGCGGCTTGCTGACAGCGTATCGCAGATTTGAACGAGAATGCCTAGAAGGCTTGTCTTCTCGACTTCCTCGTGGTGCGCGGCCACGGCATTGACGATCTCGTCATCTTCGCCTGCCCGTTTCAGCAGTTCGGCACCAATGGCCGCATGGGTTCCTTCCACCTCGTGGTCAACGGCTTTGCCAATGTCATGAAGTAGTCCCGCACGGCGCGCTTTCCGTTCATCCAATCCAATGGAGGCAGCGATGGCACCCATCATGTTGGCGACTTCAATGGAGTGCATCAACACGTTCTGAGAGAAACTGTAACGATATTTCAAACGACCGAGAAGGTTGACAATGTTTGGACGAATCCGCGTGATGCCAAGTTGCTGAACGGTCTCCTGACCTGCCTTCTGGATTTCATTTTCCACTTCCTTGCGGACTTTGGCGACGATTTCCTCGACGCGCGCGGGGTGGATGCGTCCATCGGACACGAGGCGTTCCATGGTGATGCGCGCGATTTCACGGCGGACAGGGTCAAAGCACGAGATGACAACCGCTTCGGGTGTGTCGTCTATCAGAACATTGACACCAGTCGCGGCCTCGATGGTACGGATATTGCGACCATCCCGTCCGATGATACGACCTTTCATGTCTTCGTTGGGAAGCGGTATGGTGGAAGTCGTGCGCTCGTATGCGCAATCGCCTGAATAGCGTTGCATTGCGGTAATCATGATTTCTTGGGCGTCATCCTGGAGTTTCTGCTTGTTCTCCTCCTGGAAACGACGAATCAGCGTGCCGCGTTCAGCCTCAAGTTGTTCCTCCAGACGCGCCAGAAGTTGGTCGCGCGCCTCTTCGAGGGACAGGCCAGCGATTTTCTCAAGTTCCTGAAGTTGTTGCTGCAACCGCTGTTGAAGAATGTCCTGGTCCTTTTTCAGAGATTCTTCGCGGTTTCTCAAATCACGGTCGCGGACTTCCAAATCAAGCACTTTCTGCTCAAGTTGCTCGGTCTTTTTGTCAACATTGTCTTCCTTGGCAGTGAGGCGGTTTTCCGCCTTTTGGAGTTCACGACGGCGTTCAGAAACCTCGTTGTCGAATTTTTCCTTGGCTGCGATGCGTTCTTCGGCGACGCGGTTGCGGATTTTCTCCGCTTCCAATTTGGCTTTCTCCTTTGCCATTTCGCCGTCCTTGATGAGCCTGTCTGCTTCCTCTTTGGCCTTTTCGCGAAGTTTGTCCGCCTCGGCCTGGTCCTGCAGTGCCTTTTTGCGGAAGGTCAGACCAAAGATCAACGCTCCGAGCACAAATCCAATGGCGGCCGCGATTCCAGTGACCGTCCAATCAATGTTTTCTGCAAAGGCAATCGGCATAAGCGCCGAATTCATGATGGTATTCATAATCATGATTCATCTATCCTTTTCCCCAATGGGGTCTGACTGCCAGTTTCATACGTATGCCAGTGCGGTTCTTGTCATTAGATGCAAGAAGACACACTGATGATGTGCGATTCCGTGACAACGTAGTCCATGGCGACGTCATGGGCGCCCGAAGGGATGGCATCGGCTATCTGGCAATCATAGGCGACACCAATCTTCACGCCGTCTGCGCCTTCAAGCAGTCTGTCGTAGTAGCCCGCGCCCCGACCCAGGCGGTTGCCTGAACGATCGAAGGCGAGGGCAGGAACAAGCCAAACCCGCTGCATCGGCGCAAGAAAAGGTGGTTGACTACCGATGAGTGACGGGATTGGTTCCAGAATGCCATAATGTCCAGAAGCCAATTCGGATTCCAGACTGCATATCTTCACCAGTTCGTATGACGAGTTTTCCCTATTGTATCGAGGAAGGAAAAGATCATTGCCATCAGCGAGCCATTGTCTGAGAAGGGGCAGGATTCCAGGTTCCTTGCGAAAAGGAACGAAGGCCACCAGACCCCCAGATTGTATGTTCTTTAAAACTTTGGCTACATTGCTGATGATGGACGCATCCATATCCGAACGGTTTTCTGGCAGTGCCGATAGCCGCTCGGTGTAGAATGTCCTCAGGTGTTTTTTTGTCATGCAGAACTGCTGCCCAAGTCATTTCAATTGCCGCAATCGAATGAATCTGCAACTTTCTCGAAAAGAGGATATTGCAAGTTCCATATCAAATGCCCATGCTTTTGAAAAGACGGGGAAATCAAATGAAGCGGAAACAATCAAAGCCAATCATCGATAGCAGCGACCCCTTCACGGAACAGTCGCGCGTACACGCTGGCGAAGTCTTTCGACAATGACCTGTGAACTCTAGTGTTTGGTAAGGAGTGCACTGCATTGGACCTCGAAAACGGCGAACCGCCTTGATTTCCAAGCAGCCATATTTCATCGCTCGCAGAACCATCGCCACTGAAACCAGCCAGCGTCTAATTTTCAACAAAAGCGTTCCTTTCGGAACACAATCAATACAGTATCAGTTAAAATGATTTTTTCAATGATATTGGTTATCAAAAAATCATCTAAATTTTCTGGGGACAAATGAAAACTGTGAGACGAATGGGAAAGGTTAGGTTGCTTGTTTTTTATGGCAACATCAATGGCAAAAACATTGACCATGGGATATATTCTTAATCTAAAGATGATATTATAATCAATTGCATTGTTTCAATAACCCCAAAAGGCATTGGTACACATGAACAACTATTCTGTAAGAAAGCGTGTTCTAATCACGGGTGGAGCGGGTTTCCTCGGGTCGCATCTTGCCGAAAGAATGCTCGAGGCAGGAAATGACGTGCTCGTCGTGGATAATTTATTCACAGGGACAAAGGATAATGTCCGCCATCTGATGGACAATCCAAATTTCGAGTTGATGAGGCATGATGTCACCTTCCCGCTGTATGTGGAGGTTGATGAAATCTATAACCTGGCGTGCCCAGCATCTCCAATTCATTATCAATTTGATCCCGTCCAAACGACGAAGACCAGTGTCCACGGTGCCATCAATCTGCTGGGTCTGGCGAAAAGAGTCAAGGCAAAAATCCTCCAGGCTTCCACAAGCGAAGTGTACGGGGACCCAGAAGTCCATCCACAGGTCGAAAGTTATTGGGGGCACGTGAATTGCAATGGATTGCGTTCTTGCTATGACGAAGGCAAGCGTTGTGCTGAGACGTTATTTTTTGACTACTGGAGGCAGTACAAAGTGAAAATCAAGGTCATCCGCATTTTCAATACGTATGGTCCTCGGATGCATCCGAATGATGGGCGCGTCGTCTCCAATTTCATCATGCAGGCCTTGCAGAACAAAGACATCACGCTTTACGGAGACGGGTCGCAGACGCGTTCATTCTGCTATGTCGATGATTTGATTGAGGGAATGATTCGTTTGATGAATACAAGCGATGACGTGACAGGGCCTGTCAACGTCGGCAATCCAGGGGAATTCACTATACGGGAACTGGCGGAGAAGATCATCGATATCACGGGGTCAAGTTCCAAGATTGTCTATGAACCGCTTCCGTCGGACGATCCGCGCCAGCGCCGTCCCGACATAACATTGGCGAAGAAACTCCTCGACTGGCAGCCGACGATTCAACTTGAAGAAGGGCTGAAGAGAACGATTGCCTATTTTGAGAAATTCCTGTCAAGCAGATAAAATAGTGTGGAAATTATAGTTTTTTAGACATACTAGGAGTATTTATTCATGAAAGGATTCATCATCGCCATTGTTGCAGTCATCGTGTTGGGCGGCGTTTATTTTGCCTGGTCAATTGGCGTGAAGAATGACATTATCGCCAAACAGAACATTGTCGAGGAAAAATGGGCGGACATTGACAATATGCTGCTGAGCCGCAATGAGAAGATTCCGAAACTTGCCGCCGTCACAAACAAGGCTCTTGAGCATGAAAAGGATATTTTTACCCAACTGACGGATGCACGCGCTCGCATGGTCAGCGGAAATCTGAGCCGTTCTGAGAAAATGGAGGCGGCCAATGAGATGAGTTCCATCATCAGCAGATTGCTAGTCATCAATGAATCCAATCCGCAACTAAAGGCTGACAAGACGCTCACGAGCCTCATGGATGAAGTCGCTGGCATGGAAAACCGCCTGGCTTACGCGAGAAGCGAGTATAACAAGGCGGTCAAAAACTACAACACGACGATTCAGCAATGGCCAGGGAACACCTTCGGCTTTGAAAGGATGGAAATGTTCAAGGTTCCAGAGGAGAAGAAGGCTGATGTTGATATGGATGCGCTCCTTAATAAAAAATGATTTTTGACAACTGATGTTCCTTAACGAGTCCAATTTGGAAAAAATAGCGGCAGGTGACCTGGATGCCTTGGCGCAAGCCGATGCAGAAGGATTTATCTGCGGTGCTTCAGAAGATGCAACTGCGTTTTCAGAAAGGCTGCGGGCGTTTTCAAGAAACTGCGCCGCACTTGAATCTGCACTTGAATCAACGAGGAAGTACGACTGCGAAGGGATTGTCGTGACACCGCAGGACCGTATTGATGCGCGGCGTTTTGCAGCAATCGCCCCGAGGACGCAGGCGTTGTATGGCTTTGCCATCGACTGGGTGCCAGGTTTCTATGTTGACCCGAGTTTCAGTTTTCTTTTTGGAGGATGCGCATATTGTCAATATCCAGATTTCTTCACGATGTTCATCATCAGACGGAGTTTTAAGCGCAAGGCGCGCTGGCTCATCTATGACCGTGATGAATTGCTGTCCCATGAACTCTGTCACGTGGCGCATATTGGCCTGGAATCAAGGCTCTATGAAGAGACTTTCGCCTATCGTACCAGTGCTAGCGCGTTTCGGCGGCTGATAGGCGGGATGTTCTGCTGCCAGACAGATTCGTTTATGTTTCTTGGTGCCGCGTTTCTGCTGTTGCTGGCACAGGTCATCAGGACGTTCTGCTGGGCGGCCTTGCCTTTGTCACCATTCTGGCTGATTTTGGTGGCGGTCTTTGCCTGGCTTGGCATTCGGCATTATCGTTCAATCAGCCGCCTGAACAGGGCGTTGCACGCGTTGGAACTGGAATTCGGCGACAACGCCTGGAATGTGCTCTTCCGCTGCACGGATGAGGAAATCATCCAGTTGGCGAAAATTACAGAGGCCACGGATGTTGGACAGTGGCTTGGAATGCATCAGGAAAATACACTTCGCTGGAAAATCATCATGCGGCGTTTTCCACCAATGAATGACAATTCAATCAACGAGGACAGGGACACGGCTTCGACAACAGGCTGAAGTGGTTTTGAGGAAGGAGACTATTGGCTGATGAACGATATATTGGAAGGGCTGACCGCCGCCCAGACAGAGGCGGTTACCCATAGGGATGGTCCCATGCTTGTCCTTGCAGGAGCAGGGTCGGGAAAGACGCGCGTCGTCACACGACGTATTGCCTATCTGCTGTCCCACGGCGTCTGGCCTAGCCAGATTCTCGCCATGACATTCACAAACAAGGCCGCACGTGAAATGCAGGAACGCATTGCGGCGCTCATCAATGGCGAACCACCACGGAACATCGGAACCTTTCACGGCTGCTGCGCACGGTTTCTTAGGCGGGACATTGAACTGCTCCAAGATGGACGCAACAAGAATTTCACAATCTATGACGATGGCGAGCAGTTAACTGTCATTAAGCGTGTGCTCAAGGAAATGGGGCTGACATCGCCTTGCGGGCTGTCTGCAAATGGCATTCAGGAACTCATCAACGCTTCCAAGGCGCAGCGCATCGACATGGATGCGTTGGCGCTTCGCCAAAATTATACCGACCCGACGCTTCTTGGAATCATTGCAAGAAAATACGAAAAGGAAATGTGCCATAGCAATGCGGTTGATTTTGAGGACCTTCTGGCATTGATGGTCAAAATCCTTGAAGAGCATCCTGAAGTCAGGGAACTCTACCATAATCGCTTTCGCTACCTTCTCATTGACGAATATCAGGATACCAATCACTTGCAGTATGAACTCATGAGATTGCTGACGGGGCCAGAGGAGAATGTCCATGTCACGGGCGATCCAGACCAGAGCATCTATTCCTGGCGTGGCGCAGACTACAGCAAAATCATGAATTTCACAAGGGATTTTCCAACCGCGAAGGTTGTGCGCCTTGAGCAGAACTACCGTTCGACGCAGGCAATATTGGACGTTGCCAACGCGCTAATCAAGCATAATACCAATCGATTGGAAAAGAATCTTTTCACAGATAATGGGCAAGGCTACCCTGTTCGGGAAGTTCTTGTCTATTCAGGGCAGCAGGAAGCCGAGTGGCTGGGGCAACGTATCCAGCGGCTACGGAGCGAGGGAGTCAGCCTGCGGGATATTGCGATATTCTATCGCACCAACAGCCAGTCGCGCGTGCTTGAGGACGCTCTTCGCAGACTGTCCATTCCCTATTGCATGCCGCGTGGAATCAAATTCTATGAACGGCAAGAAATCAAGGATTTTCTTGCGTTTCTGCGTTTGCATGAAAACCATTGCGATTTGGTTTCCCTTGAGCGTGTGGCACGGTGTATCGGCGATGGAATTGGGCCGAAGACGCTGACCAAGTTGGTTCAGACAGCCAATGATATCCCCGTCCCCGTCCTGGACTTGCTTGCCGCTGATGATTTTCAGAAACTCTATGGAAAAACGACGCAAAAACTAAAGGCTTTCGCTGAAAAATGCCGTGCTCTACGGGAACTGCCAACCGAACCGTTGGGGGATGCCGTTCAGGGCATATTGGATTTTTCAAAGTTGGAGGAATTGTATATCCATGAGGAGGATGGTAGCGACCGAATTGACAACATGAGGGAATTGGTTGCGGAAGCACGTCAATTCGAGCAGGATTTTCCAGATGCCACCTTAGGGGAATATCTTGAAAATGTGGCACTGGTCGCCGATGTGGAATTGCGGGATCCTGATGCGGATCGCGTTTCGTTGATGACATTGCATAGTGCCAAGGGGCTGGAATTCTGCCATGTGTTCATTGCAGGCGTCGAGCAGGGGTTTCTACCGCATACGAATTCAATGGATGATTCGGAAGGCCTGGAGGAGGAACGGCGTCTCTTGTACGTTGGAATCACGCGAGCCAAAGAGGAACTGACCTTGCTTCACGCGCAGACTCGGTTTATCTGGCAGGGGCTTGTCATGCGCGAGCCTAGTTGCTTTCTCAAGGAATTGCCGAATCATTTAGTACAGCATCTTACATACGGCATCCGAAAGGGATACCATTAAATACGATTAGAATATTTGGAGTATTAAAATCAACATGTCACAACCCAATATCCTCATGATTGTCGCAGACCAGCATCGCTGGGATTGTGTCGGAGTCAATGGTCATCCATTCCTGAAGACTCCGCATTTGGATGCGCTGGCGGCTTCTGGAACGAATTTTCGCAACGCTTTTACATCTTCCCCAATTTGCGTTCCTGCGCGACATAGTCTGCTTCATGGCTGCTGGCCATGCAAGCATCATGTCATCGCCAACGGCGGTACGGAGGCTCCGTGCGTTCCACCCGTCGGTCTTGCATCGTTTCCAGCGGTTCTCCATGACGCAGGGTATCATCTGGGATTCGTCGGCAAATGGATTGACGGAGCCGCGCAGACTCCGACAGAATATGGTTTCCATGACTGGATTCATGATGGCGATTATGCAAAATGGCGAGCGGCACAGGGGTTGCCGCTAAGGCCTGGAGGGATGCCGTTTTACGGTTTTGACGAGGGAATCACGCCTGAGCAGAGCCATCTTGCATGGGGCGCGAATCGTGCAATCGAATTGCTGAAAAAAGGCGTGGATAGCGGTTCGCCGTTTTTGGTTCGCTGGGATCCAAGCGAACCGCATTTGCCGAATGTTGTCCCGCAGCCGTATGCGGACATGTATCCGCCATCGGCAATTCCACCGTGGAAAAGTTTCGGGGACACGTTCAAGGGCAAGCCGTATATCCAGGGGCAGCAGTTGCGTTCATGGGGGCTTGATGGCTGGACGTGGGAGCAATGGGCTCCGCTGGTCGGGCGGTATCTAGGGGAACTGAGCCTGCTTGATGCGCAGATTGGCCGAGTGCTCAAGGCGTTGGATGACCTTCATGTTGCTGATAATACCATTGTCATCTATACGTGCGACCATGGTGACATGTGCGGCGCGCACGGCATGATTGACAAGCATTACATCATGTATGATGATGTCACGCATGTCCCGCTTTTTATCCGCTGGCCAGGAGTCACAAAGCCTGGAAGCATTTCAGATGATTTCGTTGTTCATACGATTGATTTGGCGAGGACGTTATGCGAATGGGCTGGCGCGGAAGTTCCCGAGACGTTCCAGGGGCTCAGTTTGCTGCCGATTCTCAAGGGGGAGGGCGGCAACGGCCGTGACTGCGTCCAAAGCATGTATTTGGGCAACCAGTTCGGACTGTTTAGCCAGAGAATGATTCGAGACGGCCATTGGAAGTACGTCTGGAATGCCACGGCGGAGGATGAGTTGTACAATCTGGATGATGATCCTGCCGAACTAGTCAATCTTGCGACCGCTGCGGATTGCAGGGAGACAATCGCCCGAATGCGCAAGAGGCTTCATGAGTGGATGATTGAGATTGGCGATCCCATCAACAATGGTTGGATTCGCCGACAACTGCTTGAAAACAAGAAAATCTGATTGAATGTCAGATGGATAGTCGGGAAAAAGAACATGGACATTGATTTCAGCCAATTTCCGCTGTCAGGATGGTTCCCAGGACACATGCTCAAAGCAGGCAGGGCAATGCAGGAGGCCCTGAAACTGGTGGATATCGTTGTGGAACTCATCGATGCGCGTGCGACTGTCTCCAGCCGTAATCCAGAATTGCGCGAATTGTTGCAGGGAAAGCCTTTTCTTTTAGTCGCCAACAA
>JAGCTA010000266.1 GCA_017963875.1 Victivallales bacterium
ATCATCACAATGATGGGCAATGACAGCGCAAGTGCTTTCTTCAGAACGAAGTATGTCTGTGGCATAGGCCCTTCCTGCGCATCGACAAGGAGCAGGGCGCCATCCGCCATTTTCAGGACGCGCTCGACCTGACCGCCGAAGTCCGCATGTCCAGGAGTGTCAATAATATTTATAGTATAGTCTTTGTATTTAAACGAGCCGTTTTTGGAAGTAATGGTGATGCCGCGTTCCCTTTCCAGGTCGTTGGAGTCCATGAGCCGTTCATCGACATGCTGGTTTTCCCGAAAACCTCCAGAGAATTTGAATAGTTGATCGACAATGGTGGTTTTGCCATGGTCAACGTGGGCGATGATTGCGATGTTGCGAATCTTATCTTGTTGCATAGTTTAATTTGACGAAAATATTTGTCAGTTATGAACCTGAAGCCGCAAAATGTTCCTTATACCTGAATCCTTATTGATGCAAGTTACATTAATGTACATTCTTGTCATGTTTTGTACAATATGAAACGTTGATAAAAAATGATGAAAAGCAAAAAAACATTAGAAAATTCTGTGATTATTCCAGTCATTCCATGTCGTTTCAAACCATGACGTGTCTTCGGGGATTGGTCTGACGGGTGTTTCAATGAATTCGAAGTCACAGAGAGTTCCTTCTTTTTTTCGAACTTCAAAAATGACATTTCGGAGAGCCATGTTTTCTGGTTTATGCGGGAGTTCGCATCCGTTTTTGGATTTGACCGCAAGTGGGCCATCGGAATCTAGAATCATATAGGCTCCACGGGAGCCGCCACCATGGCGGATGTAGTCCTGAATGGCCTTGAGAAAGGCGATGGAGGACAGGGCGAGATACTTGTTTTCAAATGCCAACGTCAGTTCGCGGGGCGAATTGCATTTGATGGCATTTGAACAGATTGTCTTGTAGAGTTCGACGGCTTCCTCCAATGCTCGGTCAATGTCGGGAGGGTTTCTTAGGAATGCGGCATTGTCTGACATTCGCTTTTGGATATCCTTGCGAACAAAGGAATTGGCAAGATCGTCCGAACTGTCCAGGCAGGCGCAGGCAAATTTGGCGACACCTTCCAATTGTGCGGCTGTTGTCTTTTGAAATGCCTCGACACTGCGTGGCGGCTGATGGTAGATGTGCGCAATACGCTGTGCAGCACGCGTGGCTCCGACCTGGGAGGAATTCAACGCTGACCCGCCAGGGCGAACTCCATGGGTTCCGCAGACTTCGCCGATGGGGAACAGATGGCGGACATTGCTTTCCCACCAGATGTCGCAAGTCATGCCGCCATTGCAATGCTGTGCGCAGACTGCTGTTTCAAGTGGCTGCCGCAGGTCGATGCCATGTTCGGCGAACAGGTCGATGCTTTGCTGATTCATGTGCTGGAGACGCTCAAATGGCGTTTGCTGAACGGCTCCAGACTTGAGAAGATAGTCTCGTGCTTCGTCATGAAGTCCATTGATGGAGAAAGGCGCCATGTCTGGCGCGGGAGTCGGATTATGCATGAAATCCATGAAGACACGACGGCCTGCGGCGGTTTCATGATGAACGGCGATATCGATGAGCGACGAACCGCCGTTTTGTGTTCTTTGCGCATGGAATGGCCACTGATAGCCTTTGAGGAAAATATCCGTCGCCATGTCTGACATTGAGTCAAAATAGTCATGGAGGAAGAAACGCTTATCGGAGATACCGTCTGCAGCGGTTGAATAGTAGTCTGGGATGACCTGCTGATACGTTCCTGAGAGATTCCATCGGAATGCCGTTGCGGCGAGGCCGAACTGTAGTTCCGTGAGATTGTTTGCCCTTGCCCCGATATCCAGTGCCAGTCCATGCGAGCCGAGTTGTCCATGGGGCCAGACGGAGACTTCATACATCTCGCCTGGACCGCCCGTGGCAAGAACGACATTGCTTGCATTGAACACCGTGATTCCGAAATTGGGCTGATAGGACTCTTTTCGCTTGATGCAGACTGCCCCGCAGACATCGTTCCCGTCAACGAGCAGCATGACGGCTTCATGGCTGTCAAAAATGGCAGTGGAGGTTTTTCTGACTTGTTCAAGAAGACGCTCAAACATGAATTTCGAGGTCTTGGGACCTGCGGATGTGGCGCGTTGCCTCGGGTCGTGGTCGGTTTTGTATCCCACGTATGCGCCAAAGGAGTTGTGCGGGAAGGGCACGCCGATTTTGCAGAGGTCGAAAAAAGAGGGCAGGGAGCCAAGTGCCTCGATATAGGCGATGTCGCCGTGCATCATGCCGCCTTGAAAAAGAGAGCGTGCGAAATCGACTGGACTGTCTGGTTCTGATCCAAAGACTCCCATTTTGTAGTAGGTCTGTTTGTCGGAGCCAGAGTTGTTGCTTGTCCCATTGCCAAGGCGGTCAACGACAATGGCGACGTCATGGACTCCGTATGCGTCAAGCATTTGCGCACATTTCAAGCCAGCGGCCCCTGCGCCGATGATCAGCGTATTGACCGTGTGGAGCGTGCAGTTGATTGAGCCCCGTCGCGGAAACTGTATTGGTATGGATGTGCTGAACATGGGCGGTCTCAACGTGCGGGCTGCCAGGCGGGGAGAGAAAGGACGGCGCCTTCCGTGATGGGGCGGAAGGAACCGCGCAACGTATCGACGATGACAATGTCCCGCATGTTTTTCTGAGCGCGCGTGCAGATGACATGGCGTCCGTCTGGTGCCCAGGATGGTGCTTCCCAATCGCCGTCCGCGGCTGTGACAATCTGCGGCTTGCTGTTTGGCGAATTCATGTCGAGGATTGCAATGACGTATTTTCCGAAACTGCCGCGCGTGGCGAAGCACAGTTGGTTGTTTCTTCGATCCCAGTCAGGCGAAACTGCCTCTCCTCCACCTATTTGAAGGCGTTTGGCAGGCGCTGAACCATCTGCGGGAATAATGTAAAGGCGCGGAGCGCCGATGCCTGTGGCATCTGAGACAAAGCATATCGTCTTTCCGTCTGGGGACCAGCAGGGCGATGATTCGACGGAGTTGTCGCGCGTCAATCTGCGTTCTTGTTTTGTTGCCAGGTCGATGACATAGAGGTCCACAAACTTGTCACGGGAGAGCGTGAGCGCGACATGGCGTCCGTCAGGGGAGAGGGCCGCGGATGAATTGAGACCACGTGTCTTGGAGATGACTCGCTGGCGGCGCTTTTCAAAGTCCATAAGGACAATCGCCAGGGCATTGTTCTGGGCTAGCGTGTAAACGAGGGCGTTTGAATGTCCCCAGGAAGGCTCGGTCGAAATGGATTTATTGAATGTAAGCCGTTCCTGTCCAGAACCATCGAGATAGCAGGCGTAGAGTTCCTTGATGTTGTTCGGGCTGTGCCTGACGAAGACGATTTTTCTGGAGCAGAATGCGGGAAAGCCGAAAAGTGTGTTGAGAATTGCGTCGGTGCCTTTCAGTATGGCGAGATTGCTGTCGTTTGCGTCTGCGTTGACATTGTAGTCTTTTCCGTTGATGGAGAGTGAAGCGGCGAAAAAGGTTGAATCCTGCATAACATCGACTTTTGCGCTGACTTTGATGGCCGCCTGGTTTGCCTGTGAGGAGGGGAGGACTTTGAACCAGCCGCAGCGTATGAACATTTCCTCCAGTTTTCTGTGGAATTCAGGCGCGCCTTCAAAAGAAGTGACGCATATTGTCGGGTTGTCGAAGGACTGTTTTCTGATAGTTGTGGTCTGAGTACGTGGTTGGGCGATGCAGAATGTGATGGTTGCTAATCTTTTCATGGGTGTTGATGTGCCTTTATGGTTAAACATGTTGTGTTTTGCGTATGTTGCCTTTTCGTGTGTCCAGAAATGCCCTGAGCCGTTGCTGTAATGCGGAAAGGCGTGGTTCTTGGGCAGAACTGACTGTCTGCTGTCGAACAGTCTCCGATTTCATATCGTGCTGGTCCTTGGCAGGTGTGACGGATGTATCAGATGGAATAATGACTGGGATGATTTCATTGAGGATTTGCCAATGGCTGTTCGTGTCGAGAGCAAATGCTTCTTCATCCCCAGACTGCTTTGCAAGTATAATGGCTGCAACATGCTGCAACGCAATGGTGTCGGCAGCACAGTAGCGAATGAGTTTTGCACGTGCTGACGCGTCTTTCATATACTCCCAGCGGTTCCAGAGGGCGATGGCTTCACTGCCGTCGGTTCCCACAAGGTCATTGGGACGTTTCAGGTTCAATTGATGTTCAATGGGCTTTAGCCCGCCCGTCAGGTCGCAGTTTCGGCAAATCCAACGCATGTCAATATGTGGGACTGGGATGTCAGGAAGGTTGAAATACCTTCGGATGACAGGCAGGTCGAATGTCGAGCCGTTGAATGTGACCATGAGAGGGATTGAGAGCAGGTAATCGGGGAATTCTTCCAGATTTTCGCCATTGACGAAAGCATGGAGTTCACGGCCATTCCAGCAGGAAATGACTGTGATTTGCGCATCCAATTCCAAACCAGATGTTTCTATGTCCAGATAAGTGCATTGATCCCAGAAGTCATGAAGGAGCCGCCAGCGGTTGGCATTGTCTAGGCGTTCAATGAAAAATACCAGATTGTTGTCCTGAAGGGCAACGATGTTGGCTCTTGCTTCTTCTGTCAACTGTTTTATAAATGCTTTGGAAAACGGGAGTTGAAGCGATTCAATATCCAACAAGTCCTGCCATTCACGGACACCACAGTCTGCTAGTGCATCAGCCCGTGAAGGGCCGATGCCTTGAAAATGCAGAAATGACTGTGTGAGTGCATGCATGGCGTGAAAACGTAAACAGGGAAAAGGAATGGTGTTGAGGCAGTCCTGGCTGACTTAGGAAAAGGAGAAAAAGTCCATTGCTAAATCACTTCAGACATTGCCATAACATAATGTCCAAACGGAAAAAGGAAACTGTTTTTCCCCGTTTTTTCAAGTCGGTTAAACAAGTCAGGTGTTCATCGGGTCTGAAACCTGATGCGCCAGAACCCGTCAACTGTCCTTCTCGTTGGCGGAGTAGTTCAGACGGGAAGGAGATTTAACGAACACCTTAAATTGTCATTCTTCCACTTATGCTAGCATTCCCTTGTCCCTGTTCTCGAAAATCTTCTCGCTGGTGCTTTCC
>JAGCTA010000267.1 GCA_017963875.1 Victivallales bacterium
CAGATGATACGGATGATGCCTGGATTGAGTTCTAAAAAACTGGAAGTTTGCGCTGTAAGTACGTCAGACATCTTGGCAATAGCCTTGACCTGGGGGCGCTGGGCGAGTAGAAATGTGCTTCGCCAGAACAGTGCGTTGAAGCGGTTCGACGTTCATTGACAAAGCAAAGCCTTTCGGGGAAAAGGTTTCTGATTACAGCGGGACCAACGGCTGAAGATGCTGATCCAGTCCGATTTGTGACCAACCGTTCTACGGGAAGAATGGGAGTCGCATTGGCGGTCGCCGCCGCCAGACGCGGGGCAGAAGTCACTTTGGTTCATGGACCAATGAGTTGGCAAATACCTGATTTTCAAGGAATTGAATCTGTTCCAGTCAGAAGCGCTGCG
Organism: Victivallales bacterium; assembly: GCA_017963875.1. The sequence continues at coordinate 387 of JAGCTA010000267.1, forward strand.
CAAATGTACGATGCAGTCATGGAAAGGGCGGTGGCGCAGGATGTCGCTATCCTTTGCGCGGCTGTGGCAGATTACACGCCAGTGACATATTCGGATGTCAAAATCAAAAAAGGCCATGAGGCGACATTTGCGCTTCTGCTGAAGAGGACTCCAGACATCCTGGCTAGTGTTGGAAAAATGCAGTCAAAGCCTTTTCTCGTCGGTTTTGCGGCTGAAAGCGACCATGTCGAGGCGAACGCACGTGGAAAATTGACTGGAAAGAATTGCGACATGATTTGCGCGAATGATGTCACGGAACCTGGTAGCGGCTTTGCGGTCGGGACAAATCGTGTTACAGTATTTACACGTGACGGCGGCGTTGAGCATCTTCCTCAGATGAGCAAAGACGATGTGGTGCGTAAGATATTGGATTTAATAGAAATGCATCTTCCTTGCAAAAACAGGGTGAGTGCAATGCAATAGAGCAGGAGACTGTGGACGATGGACATGAGTCAATTGGAGAAGTCGTATTATTCCACGCTGATCCGCAGTATGTCGGAACTGCTGGAAATGAAGCCATGGCTTGCTTTGGAGTCAACGGATATTTTTGCTGTTCGTGACCCGAATGGCGAGGAACTGCTGTTCATTCAGATCAGCGGCGGTGACGGAGAGCCATTTGAACTGATGGCGTATCGTGGAGCCAAAGGTCTGGAAATGCTGTGGGAACTCAATAATTGCGAGAACAACGCGTTTGTCGCAGATCAATGTGTGGATGTCCCTGCGTTGTTCTGCACGTTTGTTTCGGCGGATGAATTGGACAATAAGGACAGGGAAGTCATGGAGGATGTTGAGGCCCAGTTCTCTGATGCGGCGTTTCCCGTGTTCAGGAGTTGTTGCCCAGGGTATCAGCCGAGCCATTTGACGGAACAGGATGTGTTTCTCATGATGCAGGTGGTTCGCCAGACGTGCGAGGTGGTGCGGATGGTGAATGAAGGCATACTGGATTTCAATGTCGAAGAAGGCCAGGAGGACAGTTATATTCTTCGCAAGCCTGTCCAGACGGATGACGGTGTCGTGTGGGAGAATGACCGCATCGATATGAACCTTGATGACAAACTGCCGCGGAAGATTCCTAAACTTAAGCGTGTTGAATTGTCTGTCCTGAAGGAACTCCCGTTGGGCGAGAAGGAACTTCGGATGGATTTGATGGTGTCTCCTTTTGTCTCGCATGATGAGAACGAGGACACGCCGTCAACGTTCCTGTTTACTGTAACGGATTATCAGACTGGTGATCTTGTCTGTGCGCGTGTCGAGGAGCCTGGGGCGAAACTCCAGAAATTCCGCGATTCGTTGTTACAGACATTCCAGGAGATTCTTCTTCATTTGGGCGAACGGCCAAAAGCCATTCATATCGAATCCTATGCTCTTTGCGATGTGCTGGGCGATGTCTTGGGAAAACTGGACATGGAATTGGCCCATCATGAATTGCCCGCGCCTAGACAGGCGGAAATGGACGCGGTACTGAAGCATTTAAGCACGAGATTCACACGGCAGCCTGGTAAAATCTTTTTCTGATTCTGAAAAGGCAGGTGGATTTTTCGACATTCTTTTTCACATAATCAGTTTTATAACAAGGTGCAGTTGAAACTATAGGAAAGGGCATGAAAAACGAATCAATTACAAATGAAATTGACTGGTTCTTCTACCATCTGGTCCAGGAGAATATCATCGACAAAGAGATGTGCGTTTCCATAATCGAGACATTGGAGGAGGCGGGGCTTGTTCCATCCATTTCCTTTATCATCCAGGTGATGATTGAAAACGGATTGTACAAGGACAAGTTCAAACTGGAATCGATGAAGCGCGACTCTGTCCAGGAGGCGCAGACGCTTGGGCGATGCCGCACCTCCGTCTTCGGCGTTTCCGAAGCGGCGGCACCTGTGGTTTCAGATACGGCAGAACAACAACCGTCTGCCGCCGTCACCCCTGATGCAAAGGTGGAGACAATCAGTGCAGGGGATGCCAAATGGCTTGAGGGATGGCCGAATCTGAACGATGCCGCGAACATGCAGAGGGAATCCGCCCTGAAGTTGCTCAATGATTTTCTCCATCGTGCCCGTGAAGCAGGGTGTTCCGATGTCCACATTTCCGCAGGTGCCTATCCTTTTGTCCGCAAGCACAAGGAGATGTTCCTTTTGCCTGGGCAGGAGATTGTCTCAAACGATGCCGCCCGTGAACTGAATCTGGCTCCGTTAACTGATGAACAGCGTGACAGGTTCATCGAACATCATGACCTGGATTATAGTTACAACATCACAGACAACGACCGCTATCGTACAAACCTGATGGCGCAACGTCTAGGGCCGTCTGGCTCCTACCGAATCATCAACAGCCGTATCATTCCTATTGCGGAACTGGGGTTCAAAGATCCCAAAGTGCTTGAAAAATTGACGACATACAATCAGGGGCTTATCCTGATTACAGGCCCCGCTGGCAGCGGAAAGACAACGACACTGTCGTCTTTGGTCGATTTCATCAACCAGAACAGAAAAGACCATATCATTACCGTCGAAGACCCTATCGAAATCATCTATGTCCCCAAAGGGTGCAATATCACCCAACGCGAACTGAATAACCATACAAGGAGTTTCACAAATGCTCTGCGTGCCGCGTTGCGTGAAGACCCTGACGTCATTGTCGTCGGTGAAATGCGTGACTTGGAGACGATTGAAATGGCAATCCATGCGTCTGAAACAGGCCACCTTGTGTTTGGGACACTTCACACGAGCAGTGCGTCAGATACCATGAACCGTTTGCTGGATGTCTTCCCGCATGGGCAGCAGGCGCAGATTCGTGCTATGGTCGCGGAAAGTCTCAAGGGCGTCATCTGTCAGCAACTCCTGACGAACAAGGACCACACGGGGGTCGTTCTTGCATACGAAATCATGTTGGGAACATTGGCTGTCTCCAATCTGATTCGCGAAGGCAAAACGTTCCAGATTGAGTCGTCAATTCAGACAAGCAAGAATCTTGGAATGATTACGATGGAACAGTGTCATTTCGATTTGTATATGGCTGGCAAACGTTCATACGACCAGACATTGCCGTACATAAAGAATCCTGACCTGAAACGGCAGATGGGGCAGCATGAGATGGGGGGAATGGGAGTCGGTGCGAATGCGGCCGCAAATCGTATGTCCACAGGGCCTGCCAAGGCTGAACAGCCACCAGAGCCACCACCGAAAAAACGTGGTTGGTTCGGGCGTGGATGAGTACTACAAAATTGGACTTTGGGCATGAGGATATGATAAGATAAAGAGAAAAAGGCAGGACTTGTCATGGCAAATAAAATTGATGCTTATCTTAGGGAAATGGTGAAAAGAGGCGGTTCGGACTTGCATCTCTGCTCGACGATGCCTCCCAAAACACGTATTCACGGCGATTTGACGGCGTTGGACTTCCCTCCAGTCGCCCCAGATGAAATGCTTGATATTTTCCACGAAATCTGCACGCAGGAGAAATTCGACTGGTTCATGGAAAACAAGGACCAGGATTTGGCATACGAAATCCCAGGCGTGGCGCGTTTCCGTGTCAATCTGATGAACAACCATTTCGGGCCAGGTGCCGTGCTTCGTACCATCCCGACGAAAATCATGACGCTTGATGAGATGAAGTTGCCTGGCGTCCTTCGCGAGGTCTGCCAGTATAACAGCGGATTGGTTCTTGTCACAGGACCGACGGGATCTGGTAAATCCACCACGTTGGCGGCAATGATGGATTACATCAATGATACGCAGAGCAAGCACATCATCACCATTGAAGATCCTATCGAATTCGTGCACCCGAACAAGAAATCAGTCATTGTCCAGCGTGAAATCGGCGCTGATACAGAGTCTTTCGGCATCGCTCTTCGTGGTGCCATGCGTGCCGACCCTGATATCATCCTTGTCGGCGAAATGCGTGATATGGAAACAATGAACCTGGCGTTGACATGTGCTTCCATGGGTATGCTTGTTTTCGGTACCCTCCATACGAACAATGCACCGAAGACAGTTGACCGTATCATTGATACATTCCCATCCGAGCAGCAACCGCAGATCCGCGCAATGCTTGCGCAATCCCTCTCGGCCGTCATTTCGCAACTCTTGTGCAAGAAGGCGGACGGAAAAGGGCGAATCGCGTCGCATGAAATCCTGTTGAAACATGAGGCGTTGCCAGCGACCATCCGAGATGGTGCCATCGCAAATATCCGTAGCATCATTGAGCAATCCAGCGGGCGTGGAATGAAGACCATGGATTCAGATCTCATGCGCCTTTACAGGGATGGTATCATCTCCGCGACGGAAGCCTATATGAAGGCGACGAACAAGAAAGAGTTTGAAGACCTGCTGACACAGGATGATTTGAACTCATTGC
>JAGCTA010000005.1 GCA_017963875.1 Victivallales bacterium
ACCGGAGCATCATGTTTTGGACGGAGCCAGTATGCTTGTAGCATTTTATAATGCTGGCGGAAAGATTGATTTGGATAAGAGCCTTGAAAGCCTGTTAGGCGAGGGACTAAGGATGCCCGGAGCCATGTGCGGCCTTTGGGGGATCTGCGGTGCAGTCACTTCTATCGGTGCCGCACTTGCGATTATTGACGGCACGGGACCGTTGTCTGATGACGGGACATGGGGCAAACATATGTCTTTTACTGCAAAAGCCGTCGGGGAGCTTGGGACAATTAACGGCCCGAGATGCTGCAAACGGGACGCCATGATCGCCTTCAAAAACGGAGTTGAGTATATCAACGCTCATTATGACGTTCATCTGGAGTATGAAGAACAGGTCTGCGAGTATTCGGATATCAACCGCCAGTGTATCAAGGAACGCTGTCCGTTTTTCGGGGGTCAGTCGCAGAAGAATTAAAAAAGGAATTCGCTTTTAACACAGAATTAGAACAGAGAGTCGGATGCATCAAGTCAGTGCATCCGACTTTTTCATTGAGGAGATTACTATGGCTCGCTTAATCTTACATGCCCGTTACTTCGCCCCGAACGCCAAGAAGCGTCAGGGGCGTCTTTCTTATCTGGTCAAATACTACGGCACCCGCGAGGGAGTTGAGAAACTACAGGCGGAAGAGTGGAAGCAGAATCCTGTCACCGAGAAGCAGGATGAACTGATTCAGAAGCTTCTCGATGACATCCCGGAGATAACCGACACCCATGAATGGGAGGATTATAAGCTGAATCCGAACCAGGGAAATGTTTCCGAACTCATCCGCTGGGGAGCGGAACATCAGATGCAGAGCGGCAATCCTGACATTTACCTTCGGTACATTGCCGAACGTCCCCGCGTTGAAAAGGTCGGAGACCACGGCCTTTTCTCCCAGCATGATGAAGAGATTGATCTGGGAGAGGTCGCGAAGACCGTTTCGGAGCATCCGGGAAATGTGTGGACGATGGTATTCTCCCTGCACCGGCAGGATGCGGAACGGCTCTCTTATAACAATGCGGAGAGCTGGCGTACCATTTGCCGCGCCAAATCCGGCCTGATCGCAAAGTCAATGCGGATACCTGAAAAGGATTTTCAGTGGTATGCGGCATTCCATAATGAAGGGCACCATCCGCATATCCATATGGTGGCATACAGTACCGGCGAGGAAGGGTATCTTACGAAGTTCGGCATTGATGATATCAAGAGGGCATTTGCCCATGAAATCTTCCGTATGGACCTGCAGCAGGTGTATGAGCGGCAGACACAGCTCCGCAACGATCTCCGGCAAATGGCAAAGGAGTATCTCAAGAAACTCCATGAGCTTCCAAGGGTAGCCATGGAACTGCAGAGTCTGATCCCTGTCCTTACGGAAATCAAGCATAGGCTTCCAACCAAGGGCAAGCTCAAGTATGGCTACATGCCGAGAGACGTGAAGAACCTTGTGGATGAGACTGTAGACCAGCTCGAGAGGAGCCCGAAGGTTACAGAACTTTATGATCTTTGGTACAAGCAGAAGTGCGCTGTTATCCAAACCTATACGAACAACTTCCCGCCGAAGGAGCCACTTTCGGAAAATGAGACGTTTCGGGATATAAAAAATGCAGTGCTGGTGGCGGCGAAAGAATTGGATGATTCCTATGTAATCAAACCTTATGACCGTGAAGGCTTCGGCGGAAAGCCTAACAGTATAAATGCGGAGATTGATGAACTAAATGAACTGGAGCGGACTTTGGAACGGATTCAACGCGAGCATCATTCGGAAAGCGTTGTAAACCAAGCAGAGAATGAGATCGATATGCCTTCATTTCGCAGCATAGAGAGCTTTTTGTATCGTGTCAGCAAGGTGTGTGCGGACCAACGCCCGATTGATGACCAGGGGCAGGCAATGGACAAGAAAGCATACATTCGACAGGTGGAACGGAAGCAGGAGATGGGGCTGAAATAAAATGTGTCACAAAACAAAGGAAAAATCACGGCGCCGCTATACTCATCGTATAGCGGTTATTGGCATACCTTGACAGGTATACCAATAAAAACCTTACTAACTGGGAAAGAGAGGCGCGTGTGATGTTCTGTCCGAAATGTGGGAATATTGTTCCGAATGATTCTTTGTATTGTTGCAAATGTGGAAGTATGATTGGCAACTCTGAAAATGGAACTAATCTATCTATAGATAGTCCGGATACAATGCTATGTCCACATTGTGGTGGAATTATGTATAAATTGCTTGACACCTGCCCTCACTGTCACGGACCTGTTCTATCAGAAGAGCTTCAGAAAAAAAGAGAACAGGATTCCAAGGAAAATCTTGCGAATCTCGATAAAGAATGGAAACGATTCTGTGAGAAACATAACAAGATTGAAAAGAAGCGTTTTCGGAGATCTATAATCCTAGGATTGATACTGGGAGCAATTTTTGTTGCAACGGGGGTGTATCTTTTCCCTGATGACTTTTTAAATCCGATATTCATCGCAGGTGGGCTATATTTCTTTCCTGCGTGGATTTACGGTGCATATTCTTTTCGATCATTTACGGAGTGGGCGGGAGGCCTATTGTTATTCCCTGTCGTAGGATGGATTATTATTCTAATTCTGAACTTTTATGTCCCACCGATTATAGGGGTTCTTTTCTTTTTTCCAAGATCGATTATTAGGAGCATATTGAGAAAGCCATTACTCAGTGAAAAAGAGATAAGAAGACTTCAGAAAAAAGGTTTACTCCCTGACGAGGAATAGCGCAAAAGAAATTTTGATGTCGACAAAAATGGAGAAAAAATGAGTGTACTTGTTTATGTTGGCGCCAGTTTACTGCTGGCGCTTTTTGTTGTCACTAAACTCCTTGGAGGAAAATCCCTTGACCGCATTAAAGCCCGCACCGTCGGGCATGGGCAGCATGGATCCGCCCGGTGGGCGATCAAACGAGAGATACGGTCATATTACACGATGGTTCCGTATGAACCGCAGAAGTGGAGAGCGGAGCGCCTCGCGGAACGATCTGTTCCGACCGTAGGGGACTTGCCGCGGAAACGGGCCGAGAAAAAACTAACCATAAATCTCTCTCCGGGGTTCGTTCTCGGCACCTTCCGCCATGGTCTTCACGGTAAACACATCACCGCATGGGTCGATGCCGGCGATTCCCATGCCATGATGATCGCCTCCCCCGGCGGAGGCAAGACCGCATACTTCCTTTACCCGAACATCGAGTATGCCATGGCCTGCGGCGTGTCATTTGTCACACTGGACACCAAAGGCGATCTCTACCGAAACATGGCCACTATCGGCGAAAAATACTACGGGTACAAGACCGTTGTCTATGACTTCCGGAAACCGATGCAGAGCGATTCCTACAACCTCATAAGCCTTGTCAATAAATATATGGATAGCTACAAGCGCACCGGGAGTGTGGATGATAAGGCAAGGGCAGAGAAACAGGCGCGCATGGTCGCCAAATCCATCATCACGGGTGGTGTGGATATGGCTAACATGGGCGCTAATTCTTTCTTTTATGAGGCGTCGGAATCCTTGCTTACTTCTGCAATTATGATTCTTTCAGAATACGGAGATGAAGAAACCAGACATATCAGTTCCGC
>JAGCTA010000268.1 GCA_017963875.1 Victivallales bacterium
CTTCTCAAGTGGTATGACGGCTACCGCTTCTCCGACGCCGACACGCATGTCTGCAATCCCGTCTCGCTTGCCAATTTCTTCTCCAAAGGCTACAAGTTCTCCAACTACTGGGATTCCACAGGCACGCCAGAGTTCCTGCTAAAACTATCTAGAAACAAGGCCTACGATTACGAGGACGCATTGGGCAAGTGGTACGGTGAAGGCATCTTTTCCGCATACGAACTGGACAAATTGGACATCACGGGATTGCTATGGCAGACAGGATACCTCACCATCAAGGAGACAAGGCGGGGGCGGAGCGGACTTCAATACCGACTGGACTTTCCTGACCATGAGGTGGCGGAGACGTTCAACCTTCGCCTTCTGGAGTTCTACGGCAGTGTCGCCAAGGGCGCAGGCAATCCGCTTATTGATGCCTTTGCGGATGCGATTTCCGCCGATGACCTTAATGCCTTTATGACGCTCTTCCAATCGTTTATGGCGAACATCACCTATGACATGCATCTCTCGTATGAAAAGTACTACCAGACCATCTTCTACATCACATTCCTGTTGATTGGACTTGAAATAGAGGCGGAGGCCAAGACAAATGAGGGACGCATCGACGCCTACATCCGCACCCAGAGGAATGTCTATCTTTTCGAGTTCAAACTGGACAAGACGGCGGAGGCGGCAATCAGTCAGATCGCCGACCACCACTACTACGAGAGATTCCAGGCCTGTGGCCTGCCCATCACCATGGTCGGCGTCAACTTCAATTCCGAAAAGGGCCGTATCGACGACTGGCAGGCAACGCCGCTTCAGTAAGACACGGACAATGGCCATGCTGCTGCCTGATGCGATCCAGCCTATTGAAATTGACTCATGAAGTAAAAAAAGGAACACAATATGATCTATTCACACAGAATCTTCTATGAATTCCTGCGGGATGATGTTATGTTTGGCCGAATGATGGAATATATATGCGGCAATAAGGCGGCAATTGATGAGATTGTATTAATGTTTGAAGGGGGGATCTGTGCGTAGTCCGAACTGTGTCCTCAAAAATGATTGTTTTCGTTTTGCTGTTTCGCGTGACGTTTCTTCCTGTACGGCGAAAGTGCTCCATGGCTCAAGTAGTTATTTGCTGAATGCTCGACCTGCGCACAACGTGGAGGAAACTGCCTTTGTCGCAGAATACCGTATTCCTTCAAGTCCTTCAAAACAGGCAATACTCATTGCAAATGAAGAATTTATGCAGGCAGTTGAACCTGATTGGAGTGTGCCAGACGGTGTTTCTCAAATGTGGCACTTTCACCCGAAATACGGCTGGATGAACGACCCTAACGGACTATTTTTCCTTGACGGCAAATGGCATGTCTTTTATCAGTACAACCCGCTCGGCGTCACTTGGGGAAACATGCATTGGGGACACGCCGTCAGTTCCGACTTGCGCCACTGGTCGCATTTGCCTATCGCCCTCTACCCAGACGAATGGGGGACAATGTATTCAGGAAGTGCTGTAATTGACACGGACAACACTGCAGGTTTCGGCAAGAACGCCATCCTGCTCTACTACACAAATGCGTCTTATGATTCGCTTCAGGGCATGCAATGCCTGGCAATCAGCACAGACAATGGCATCACTTTCAATAAATTCAACGACGGACAGCCTGTCATCGGCAACATCACACGCGACCGCGACCGCGATCCGAATATCGCATGGGATGCGGACGCCAACGTCTGGCGTCTCGCGCTCTATTTCGGAACAAGTGCCTCGAAGAACAGATTCGGACTCTTCGAGTCAAAAAATCTTCTTGACTGGACTCCCTCCGACGTTTATGAAATCCCGTATGGTGCCGAATGCCCTGGAATCCGTCCTATGCAGGACGAAGCAACAGGGCAGACACGCTGGCTCTTTTTCGACGCCAGTTGCCGTTATCTTGTCGGTGACATCTCACGCGACGGACGCATCCATTTCGAAAATCAGGAACCTCGCTGCTTTTTCTACGGCGCGGCATACGCTGGACAGTGTTTCTTTGGTGCGCCTGACAACAAAAACATCTATCTGGCATGGCTTCGAATGAAGCCAGCACAGGAACGGCAGTGGACAGGTTGCCTGTCATGCCCAATCGAACTGCGCCTGAACAATGGTGAATTGCTTGTTCGGCCATATCACGGCTTTGACGATGGCGACAAAGCACTATTGAAGGATTTTCTTGTCGAATCGCCGATTGGCGCTGCGGGACATGGCATGGTTCTCCGCGACACTTTCACGGCCGAGTATTTCGATGCTTCAGAGCGTTTCGCGGTGGGATGCGTCTGATTAGAAAAGGGGAAAACTTATATGACAAATGCCCCACACGATTATGTTTATTCTCCAGCCACATACTTGACCTCCGCCTTTGCTTGAGCAGCCTGCGTATGTCCTTGATGACACGGAGTAAATTTGCGTAACCTATGAAAGGATGGGATCTGTATTTTCTGCCACCAGAGTGAAAAAACTACCCATAACCAATGTTAACGCAGAACAGGCACCAATTCTGGTGAATTCGCCAAATACGGCGGGATTTGCAAAAGGACGATTTCGAGGTCCTCCAAGTGGATTGTCGTCGGTTTTGTGATCCTGAGCAACCACACACCAGGCTTGGAATTGTCAACGGGGATATCAGTGAACATGCAGATATCTTCGCCTGAATAGACGATTTTCCCAGAAGGATCAATCACCTGGGCATTGACGCCCTCCGTTGTCCCATCGCCTCGAAGGCACACGCAAGAGTTTGCGAGACCCGCTGGGAGATAAAAATAGAAGTCGCCCGTCGTGTGAATCACGTTGAGTTCATGATTATCGGAAAGATAGACTCCTGCAGGCACGCTGCATCTCCATAGACATACAGGGTTCCATGGGTGGAAGGCGCAGCGTACCACCGTTGGGACAGTGCAGTTTCAGTTTGTCTGCTGTGAGAGTGACGCCGTTTTCGCGCGTGCTTTTGATAGAGAAAGTCCAGCCTGCCAAGCGAATATTTGTGAGTGCAATTTTATTCGTGTCAGCAGGCAAGTGCGGTGTGACTTCGATGGAGAAGTCCTTGCGAACATTGATGCCGAACATGCCGAAGATGAATGCCTGCGCAAGCGTCGCGCCCTCAATGTCGCATTGCAAAGGTGTTTTCCAGCAGTAACCGTGGATGTCGGCGCGCTGTGAATCGCCCCAATAGGGCATGAAATCCGCCAGCCAACGCATTCGTTTGAAGATTTCTTCGGCCTCAGTAGCATGGCCTGACTGATAGAGGCGCTCAATGATGGCGGGTGCAAAGGATGGACAAGCACCTGGCCCGCCATTGTCGATGTCGAATTCGTCATAAGCGGGATCCTGTTTGGAAAGCGAGTGGATACCGCATTCGCCAAGGAACTCGTTTTTGTTCATAAGATGCTTGATGAGAGCATCTTCTTCTGGCTTATCCAATGCCCAGTTGTTCCAGCCAAGTGCTTTGAACATCTGCATGGTATATCGCATGTTGTTTTTTCCCTGGCAGTCGATGGCACGATACCAGCCTGCTTTTTCATCATAGAGACGTGAGCGGATGAGCGTCTTGAGAGCGATGGCGCGTTTTCGGAGATCTACGGGCGGCTTGGTGTCAGCGAGATCGCAGAGTTCGGCGGCGAGTTGAAAGCAGATGCAGCGGCGCAAGTTAAGATCTGGCAGGATACCGTCATAGCGCAGGTTTCGAAGTAGTTCAAGATGGTGGTTGCCATCGCCGTAATTGACGAGTATGGCGGGTTTGGAAAGGTCATCCCATACCATTGCCTGGTCGATAATGTGGTCGATGATCCGCTTCCCTTGAAGTGTCTGGTGCAAAAACGTGGTGTCTCGCGTGTCCATGACATAGGCGTGCGTCAGGAAAATCACCTTCTCATGGTTGATTGGATAGTATGCGCCGAACGGTGCGCAGTCGTCTGGCTGGATGGCGAAGCATGTGTTCAAATCAACGCTCAAATAGGCTTTCAGATGTTCGCGTGCAGATTCGGGGGAAAGGATGCTCCAGAGACGCCAAGGGCTGCCGTAATTCCATAAATATCCGCCGATGCAACCGCCATTGACGCTGCCAGTACTGTAGTAGGGATGCAGTTTGAATTCTGGGACATTCCATTCATTTAGCAGGAAATGAAGCAGTGAACGGTCATAGAGACGCTGCCATGAGGCGGTATCGGATGTAAATGACGGCATGGCGTCATAGAGTTTTTCGACTCGATGACACCAATGGCTATGACTTTGCGTGCAAGCGAGTTCGGGATTCCTCGAGATGGCTTTTAGCAGTTTGTCGGATTCGTCGGGAGAGGCTAGGGCGATGAAAATGTAAAGCGTTTCCGTTGAGGAGGGGAGGACAGTGATTGGGGCGGCATCCAGCAAGCCTGAATAAAGAGGTGAGCGTGGCATGAGCGTGCAGGAGGCCGCAACGGCGAGGCGTGTGCCTTCTGTATTCAGAGAGAAGGTCTGGTCGTTCCAGACGGCATGTGCGGGCAGGGCATTGCGTGGCTGCGAAAAGCCCCAATGTGTCCTTCGATTGAGACTTCCAGTCACTTCAAGTTGGATTGACAGCGTGGATAGCGTGTCGTGTCTGTTGCTGACATTGATTTGCAGGATGGCGGCACGCTGCCCCAAATAGGGAATTAGACGGGTTGTTAGTTGGAGGTTGCCGATAGTTCCATAACGTGTCAAGACATCTGGCGACCATGTGTATTTTGAAGCGTTGATGCGTTGTCCGTTAAAACGGACATTCAGTTGGAAGTCATTGCTGTAGAAGGGCGGGGCGTATATTCCGCGAATAGAGGCGACATCATCTGGCCAGCCATTGAGCGTCAGTTGTCCATTGACGAGACCAGTATGTTCAGGGCGGAGGATGGAATCGGTTCCGCGCATCGAAAAATCTGGAAGTCGTTTCATGAGAGAGAGTCCACAGGGATGTTGTGTAGGAGTTTTGTCTTTCCTGAACATGTTAAGTATCATCTGATGGCTGATTTCTTTGTCGAATATCTGTTGCGTAAGTCAATGTTGAATACGTTCTTTCAGTGCTCCTCAAAATCGCCTCGCCATCTGGCACTTCACGGAATCAGGTCCTTTTCAAACTATGTTCGCTTTTTTGTATAATTCAAGTTGGATTTGCAGGTACAAGCGAGATAAATTAATTTAAGTATATTTTCATTCGATCTTTTTCCTGAATGCGTAGACTGTTGGCTAGAAGCCAAGCCTGCAAAATGTGGAGAAATAGTTTTTCTGGCGTATTTCTATAAGAAGATAACAGCCGAAATGATTGATGAGGAAGACGATGCGCAAAAGTTACCATTTTGCAACAATGAGTCTTGAGACAGCGGAATACTACGTGATTGAACTCTCTGCGGGAACAAAGCATTGGACGCTCTGCCCAACAGACAGCGGGCCGAAATTGTCCGATGTTTTTTGTCGTACAATGCAACTTTGGTTGCGTCGGATTCCCGCAGGAACCTTTCAAATGGGCTCGCCGAATTGCGAAATAGGGCGTCATGACAATGAGCATCAGCGGTTGGTCTCGATAACACATGATTTTCTCATCGGCATCTTTCCCGTGACGCAGCGGCAATGGGAGATTGTCATGGGAGACAATCCCGCGTATTTCAAGGACGCGGGCCCATGCGCTCCAGTGGAGCAGGTTACTTACATGGATATCTGCGGTGGCAGCCGCCGCTGGCCA
>JAGCTA010000269.1 GCA_017963875.1 Victivallales bacterium
CATACCAGATCTTCCTAAGCCGTGCCCTCACGCAACTCTACCTCAATGGACGCCTCAAGGAAGCGCAGAAATTCATGGATTACGGCAACTTAGTATATAACAAAGATGGTTCAAGACGCTATGGAGACAAGTTCAAGCAGGACCTCAAGGACTTTGCACGAAAAGAACTCGCCGAAACACTGACTATGCCTGGCAACAAGGATGCAAACGCAATCGTGCGCGCACTCCTTTTCCAGTCGTTCCTCGAATATTCACTGGGGTCGGACGAGCAGAATGTCGTCGCCGACAATTATCTTATGGAGGCGAAGCGCGCCTATTTCAACTATAAGACTTTCATCAAAGGAACCGAATTGCGCAGAAACATGCCGCCATGGGAGCAAGTCGTGCTCACAACGCTCACAGAGACGTTGCTGATGCTCGAACAGCCCCCCAAAATGCCTTCCACGCCAGAAGAATTCCAGGCGATTCTGAACAACCTCCAGTCGCCACGGGCCATCATCCTCAATAGACGATTCTCCGAAGAGTTGATGATGAAACAGTTGTTCATTCCTCCCGCGGAGGAAATCAAGGAATCCGAAATCAAATGACCGCTTGCCGCTATCGCTAGCCACTATCGTAGCACTCTTGCTCTTTTGTTCTGTGCCTGTGCCTCGGGCGAAGTCCGAGGACAGCGGCACAGCGGCTCCACATGCGCCACCGCACTCTTGTTCTGTGCCTCGGGCGAAGCCCGAGGACAGCGGCGGCTCCACTACTACCTACCGCCGCTACCGCCGCTAGAACCGCCACTATGTCCGCGAACCGCCCTTGTAGCACTTGTTCTGTGCCTCGGGCGAAGCCCGAGGACTGCGGGATAGCGGCTCCACATGCGCCACCGCTACCTACCGCCGCTAGGACCACCACTATTCCCGCGAACCGCCATTGCAGCACTTGTTCTGTGCCTCGGGCGAAGCCCGAGGACAGATTCGGGCTCTATTTTACAATGACAAATGTCGGGAATCCCTTTACATCAAAGGTTTTGATAGCAGTGGCGACCATCGGGTCATCCATGTCGTCGGCGAGGAACTTTACTGGAATATACGTACTCAAGCGTTTCAAAACTTCTTCGTCCTTGAACACCGTGCGGTCCATCAAAGCGCAGTTCTTGCATGATATCCCCCAGAAATCGATGAACAGCGGCTTCCCCTCACGTCTGGAGCGCACCAATGCGACATCCAGTTGCGTCTCCCAACCGTCCTGCGCCACAAGTTTTGAGCCGTTTCCCGCAGACAACTGCCTCCAGCAGACGACACCATAATATACCCCCAAGGCGACAATCAACACGCCAATCGCCTGGCGGACGCGCACCATCCACTGGCCTGGACGCGGCAGTTTCGACAATCCGCCACCGAGAAACGGCCAGGGAAGCCCCATGCCCACCCCAAGCAGAAACGGCACAAGCAGACCAATGTACTTTCCTGCACTGTAAAAATCAGTCGCAAGGACAATCACCCAAATAAGCACAGGCGCAACGCAGGCACCCGCCAACACCGCCGCAAGTCCGCCCATGAGAAATGCCCCCAAAATAGAACCACGCTTTTCAGTACCGCTAACGCGGCCGCTGCGGAAACGTGTGAAATCAATCGAAAGCACATCGAACATCGCCAGACCAAGAACAATGAACAGCAAAGCGACGCAGCCGTTGAACCAAGGTTTTGCGTTCAACTCCCCAAATTGCCGTCCCGTTAGGACGACAATGCACCCCAGTGTACCGTATGCGATTGCCATTCCCAAACCATAAGCCCCGCCAAGCGTCATGCCACGTCCGCGCCGTGCATCCTTTACGCCGATGACCGCCAATGTCACAGGAATCATTGGCAGGACGCACGGCGTGAGATTCAACGCCATGCCCAAAGGGATGATCAGCAACATGGCTAACCACAGTCCATACGCGCTGAAGACACGCATCAGCACATTGTCGCGTTCATCATTGACCTGCGTCCTGCCTTGCTCAACGCTACCAAGCCAGCCAAGCAACTCATCCTTGGACATGTATCCGACGCGCTTGGATACAATTTCCAGTTTCTTAATTTGCGCGTCATCGGCTCCCGCCATAACAGGCGTTGACTTTCCACCCACCGTTGCTCCATCGGCAACAACGGTGAATTTTCTCGACTGCGGCATGAGGCATACGCCATTGAGAAGGCATCCAGAATAATTTACGGTAACTTCCAAAGACGTCTTGTCCACATCATGGACACGATAGCAGCGTTTGAAATCCTTGTGGTAACACAGTTCGCCTTCAACATCCTCCATTGGGTCGCCGTATGCGAACTCCACGGTCTTTCCAGGGACTTCCACGCCGATGTCGCTATCGTGCATGATTGCATCTGGAGACAATTTAAACGAAACGGTCAGCAACACAACGCCCTGCCCTTCGGCATCCGCCTGAACCGATGGCATGAATGGCTCCGTGTCCGCCAGCAATGAAACATAAGGCATTGCCAGTAACAATGCAAATGACATTAATGCCATTCGAACAGTCATGCGCATCACTCCTCGTCTTTTTCACCTAATGCACGTCGAAGCCGCAGGTTTTCGCGCCGCAATTCCTCCAGCCATTGCTGCTGACGTTTCGCATGTTCCTCCAACAATGCGACTTTGGTACGTAGCGCATCCATTTCGCTGTTTTTACAACTCGCCGATAATTCCTGGAACAACTCATCTTCGCAGCGTCGCACGGCCGCCTGAATTTCGTCAAGATCCTGCCTGCCGTCGCTTCTTGCGTTTTTCTATGCCTGGCGATAATGCCACAATGCAGCCGCCAAGCCACCGTTTTCCCGCTCGTAAATACGCGCGATTTCAAGATGCGCCGCCGTCG
>JAGCTA010000270.1 GCA_017963875.1 Victivallales bacterium
CGCATATGTCGAAGTCCATTATAAAACCGGTTTTGCGCTTGGCTTCTGGTCCAGCCTGATGATTCCGCTTTCCGTCATGCTTGGCTTGATAGGCTTTTGCCTGTATCGTTTCCGCGAAACCAAGGCGATGAGTTTCGGACAGATGCTGGAAATGCGCTACAGCCGAGGCTTGAGAATCTTTTCGGCTGCGCTTCGTTCCATTTCAGAAATGCTCGCCAATATGATCATGCCTGCAATTGCCGCTCGCTTCTTTATTTATTTTCTGGATTTGCCGACTGCCTTTTCCTTTTTCGGCATTGAAATCTCCACATTCCGCTTCATCATCGTCCTGACATTGACTCTCGCCATCTCGTTGATTTGCTTTGGCGGTGAACTCTCCATTATCATAACGGACAGCATTCAGGGAATCATCTGCTACCCGCTGATGGCGGTTTTCGTCATACTTATCCTTTTGAAATTCTCCTGGGGCGACCAGATTGTCCCTGTGATGATGGATCGAGTTCCAGAAGAGAGTTTTCTGAATCCCTACGAGGTGTCCCAACTCCGAGACTTTAATTTGTTCTTCCTCGGCGTCAACTGCTTTCAGATGATTCTGCATTACGGCAGTTGGATTACCTGCTCGAGTTCCACGGCAAAATCCCCCCATGAACAGAAAATGGCAGGTCTTCTTGGTTCATTCCGTGGCGCACTGAACTCACTGCTCTATGTTCTCATCGCCATCGCATTGCTTACCATCATGAACCACAAGGACTGGGCCGAAGATGCAAAAATCATCCGTGACGACATCAGCACCAAAGTCGCCGTGGACATCGTTGAAGACGCCGCACTCCGCGAAAAACTCATCACAAACCTCAAGGCAATCCCTCCCCAACGTCATGAAATCGGCGTACAGCCACCACTCTCCGACAAGCAAAACCTCGATACCGTCTATTTTGAAACCGCCCACAAGACATTCAACGACAACGTGCAGGACCAGGCAGCCAGCAATCTGCTCTTCCAGAAGTTCAAGACGCTTTTCCATCAGACAATTCTTGCTTCTGGCATGAGACAAATGCTCCCAGGCGGAATGCTCGGGCTGTTCTGCCTGCTCATGGTTCTTGCCATGCTTTCAACGGATGACTCGCGCATTTTCAGTGCCTCACAGACCGTCACGCAAGATGTCATTATGCTTTGGTGAAGAAAAACCTGACACCGAAACAACACCTCCGCATTCTCCAGGCGGTATCCATCGGTGTCGGAGTCTTCTTCTACTTCGGCTCCACCTACATGTCTCAGTTGGATTACATCAATCTGTTTGTCACCGCCATGACGACGTTGTGGATGGGCGGGTGCGGTCCAATGGTCATCTGCGGTCTCTACAGCCGATTTGGCACGACTGCAGGTGCCTGGGCATCATTGCTGACGGGGGTTTTCATGTCAACAGGCTACATCGCCGTCAAGCAATATTGGACGCACATCTACCAGTTTCTGGATTCACGCGGAATGGTTGACAGCGTCGGTCACTTACTGGAATGCTGTTCCAAGCCATTCGAACCCTATATCATCTGGCGCATGGACGCGGTCAAATGCCCCGTCAATTCCTACGAGTTCTATTTCTTCACCATGGTGCTGACATTGTTCCTCTACATCATCGTGTCAAAACTGACCTGCAAGGAACCATACAACCTTGACCGCATGTTGCATCGCGGAAAATACAATCTGGACAAGGAAAACAAGGAACAATCAAAATGGAGCATGAAGACATTCTACAGCAAAATCATCGGCATTACACCAGAATTCACCCTTGGAGACAAGTGCATCGCCTGGAGCATCTTCGGTTATTCCATCATCTATAAATTCGTTCTCGCGTTTGTTGTCGTCGCTGTATGGAACAGCATCTCAAAATGGACGAACCAAGGATGGAGTTGGTATTTTTTCATTACAGCACTCATTATTCCATCCATCATCTCGGTCATTGTCGCATTCTGGTATGGAATCGGAGCCTTCTTTGACTTCAAACATCTTTTCCATGACCTGAAACTACGTGTCATCAACCTGTTGGACAACGGTGCCGTCGAAGGCAATATGTCCTTGGCAGACAAGGAACAACTGGAAAAACTTGACGAAGAACCAGAAGAGGAAAAATGAGTTCCGCGACAATACGCGATTTAGGAGTATTGACGATGAAAAGAATCGATTCTCATACGCATCCATTTCAGCAGCGCCGTTGCTATGAAGAGTTGGAACTCTTTGCGAAAACCGCTTTGGCCAAGGGGCTGGATGGTATCGTCTTCACGGAACACGCTCCGATGATTTTTGACCTCGGACATCATTTCCTCACCGAGGATGAACTTGCGCTCTACCTTGAACTAGGGGAAAAATGCAAGGAGGCCTATCGTGGCAGGTTGGACATCACCGTCGGAATTGAGGCAGATTATTTCCCTGACAACATGGAACACCTGTCAAGGCTGATTGACAAATATCGCATTCCGTATGTCAGTGCATCCATTCACTTTCATCTGGACTTCTGGAAACAGAGAATCGGAGTCGTTTCTGACGAAAGACGGACTGAACTGGCGTTGAAGGCGAC
>JAGCTA010000271.1 GCA_017963875.1 Victivallales bacterium
CAATGACGTCATCAAGAAAGCGCAGAAGAATTCGGAAATCACCGAAGACGACCAGAAGAAACGCACGGATGAAATCCAGAAAAAGACCGACAAGATGATTGAAGCCGTCAACAAGACTCTGGAAGAAAAAGAAGCAGAACTGATGATGGTTTAATCGTCTTTCATCCGTATACCCCTTGACAATCCACAGAATCAATTCTTGCGCCGCCACGAAAAGCCGCCGCAAAATCATCATAGTCAAATATAAGGAGCATGCACCATGTCCAATGATTCCCATAAAGTCCTCGGCATCGACATCGGCGGAACGAAAATCGCCGTCTGCATCGCCGATTCCAATGGCAATGTGCTTGCCAGCGACCGCGTCCGCACAGAAACCTCCACGCCATACGAACAGGTTCTGCCGCAGTTGCTGGACCTCATCCGCAGCCTTGTGTCATCGGCTGGTCTGACCATTCAGGACTTGAAAGGCTGCGGCATCTGCGCACCTGGACCGCTCGACATGGCAAAAGGACTCCTGTTGAAATCACCTAACATGGGCTGGTATGACATTCCAATCAGGGACGACATCAAGAAAGGACTCGGAATCCCGACGTTCCTTGAAAATGACGCCAATGCGGGCGTGCTCGCCGAATGGTTCTTCGGCTGCGCAAAAGGTCTGAAGGATGTCATCTACCTCACCATGAGCACAGGCGTCGGCGGTGGCGTCGTCTCTGGCGGAAAACTCATCACAGGCACGACAGGCATCGGGACGGAACTCGGCCATATCGTCCTGGATATCAACGGTCCATTCTGCGGCTGTGGCCAGCAGGGTGACTTGGAGGCCTACTGCGGTGGACGTTCCGTCGCCCTTCGTCTTCAGGCGATGCTGAAAGACCAGCCAGACCACGCGATGTTCCGTCTGCCAGGCGTTGACGGCAAACTGGAAAACCTGAATTTCCAGGCGGTTCGCGAAGGCGCGAAGGCTGGCAGTCCCCTCGCGCTCAAAATGTGGGACGAAATCTGCCTCCGCCTTGCACAAGGCATTGGCATCTGCATGGTCACATTCAATCCTGAAATGATTGTCCTCGGAACTGCCGCGTATTACGCAGGTGATTTCCTCATGAAGCCCGTCATGGAATATCTGCCTCGCTTCGCCTGGCATGATTTCCGAGATGTCTGCACGGTCCGCCTCTCAGGTCTTGGCCTGAAAATCGGTGAACTCGCGGGTGCATCTGTGGCACTCAATGGTCTTTACGAATCGGGAGAATGGAATCCATTCAACTGATGACGCACCTCGTGCATAAATTCACGTTTGCCGTTTCCATGACGTGTCCGCACTATTGCAGTGCGTGTCACGTCATTTCAGCACTATAACCATACATTCAAGAACGTCTGCAGATACACTTGCAGACACGTTTTTCATCCCGCACAAGCCGACCTGGAATAGCAGCGGTCGTTGACGGTGCATTGCGGCAGCAATGGTCACACACAGTCAATTCTCCATGCGGCTATTGGCAATGAACGTGCGGTTCGCGCAACAATAAAAACAACACTCAAAATATACATATCATGTCAACAATCAAAGCAACTCACGTTTTTACTTCCGAATCCGTGTCCGAAGGACATCCAGACAAAGTCTGCGATCAGATTTCCGACGCGATTCTTGACGCCTGCCTGGCACAGGACCCAGACAGCCGCGTCGCATGTGAAACTCTTGCCACGACCAACCTTGTCGTGCTGTCGGGTGAAATCACCACGAAAGCCAAACTCGCCTGGGCGAACATCGCAAGGGAAGTCATTGCCGACATTGGCTATGACGATGATTCTCTGGGATTTTCTGCTGACATGGCGCAGATTCTCATCGCCATTCACAAGCAGTCTCCCGATATCTCGCAGGGCGTCACGGCTGAAACAAGCACCACGCGTGAACAAGGCGCTGGCGACCAGGGGATGATGTTTGGTTTCGCGTGCAATGAAACCGAAGCATTTCTGCCCGCTCCACTTTATTATGCACGACGCATCATGAAGCGCTTTGCGGATTTCCGCAAGGAACTCCAGACTCTACCTCCAGCAAAACGCTATCTCAAACCAGATGCAAAGGCCCAACTTTCCTTTACATACGAAAATGGAATGCCTGTCGCCATCAACAACATCGTTGTCTCCCACCAGCACTCCGAGGACTATCCGCGCGAACTGCTAGAACAGTTGGTAAGAAAGGTCGTCTCCGATGTCATCCCTGAACAGTTCATCACGCCAGCGACCAAATTCTATGTCAATCCGACTGGAAAGTTCGTCATCGGCGGGCCAACGGGAGATACAGGGTTGACGGGGCGTAAAATCATCGTCGATACCTACGGCGGCATGGGTCGCCATGGCGGCGGTGCCTTTTCAGGCAAAGACCCGTCCAAAGTCGATCGATCGGCCGCGTACATGGCCCGCTATGTCGTGAAGAACATTGTGGCTGCTGGTCTTGCGGATTGCTGCGAACTTCAGGTAGCATACGCCATCGGCCGTCCTGAGCCATTGTCAATCAATGTCAACACTTTTGGTACTGGCAAGGTCGAAGATGAAAAAATCGCCGAGGTCGTCGCCAACGGCGACATCTTCGATTTCCGCCCAGCGAAAATCATCGAGCATCTTCAGTTGAAATACCCCAAAGGCTGGTCATACCGCCAGGCCGCACGCTATGGTCATTTTGGCGACATGTCATTCCCTTGGGAGCGACTAGACAAAATTGATGAACTGAAGCACGTCTTCTCAATCCGATAACATGCACTCTCCGTCACGCATCATAGGCTTTGGAACCGCAATGGTCGATGCCATTGCGGCCATCCCTGACGATTTTCTTTACACCATCCCTGGAGACAAGGGAGGAACAGTCAAAATCACAGAAGACCAGATGCGTGACATTCTTCAACGGCTGCCTGAAATGCCAGCCAGGATTCCAGGAGGCGCCACTGCCAACACACTGGCTGGCATTGCGCATCTCCTCGGAAAAGGCACAGCGGCTCTTTTCGCTCTGACTGGCAATGACGAAAACGCAAAATTCTACATGGATTTCATGAAGGGGGAAGGCATCGACACCTCGCGTTGCATGAGCACTTCCCTCGCTCCGACAGGCGTCTGCCTTTCACTCATCACGCCTGACGCCGAACGCACCATGCGCTCATTCACAGGTGCAAACGACCTTGTCACCCCTGAAACATTCCCCGTGTCAGTCTTCGATGGCTACCATCATTTCTTCATTGAGGGATACGCCTTCCGAAACACGGGGCTGGGCGATTATCTCATTGAAACTGCCGACTGCAAGGGACTTGTGGTCGGCATTGATTTTAATGCTCAGGAGATTGTCAGGGAAAACCGCGAACGATTCCGCCGTCTGCTGAAAGAGCATGTCACTGTCGCTTTCGCCAACGAACAGGAGGCAATGGCTTTTGCAGAAACAGACAATCCAGAAGACGCCTTGCAGGCACTCTCCGAATGCTGCCCCATCGCCATTGTGAAACTCGGCGAGCGTGGCAGCCTCATCAAGGAAAAAGGGCGGGAAGTCCTGAGAATTCCCGCCGTAACTGCAACCGCCATTGACACAACAGGCGCTGGCGATCTTTGGGCCGCTGGCTTCTACGCAGGATGGCTTAGCGGCCATTCACTGGAATTTTCAGGAATGCTTGCCGCGCACGTCGCCAGTGAAATCGTCAAAGTCATCGGCGCGCATCTTCCTGACGCCACTTGGAGCCGTCTCCAGCAGAAAATGATTTCTCTTTCCAAATAGCATAATCACATACAAAGCAATCACAAACGATTCATGAACATCATAAAGACAGAAAACAGTTGGCTTGCCGACCCATCACTCGCGGAACTTGGCAGAAAGGAAATCGAACTGGCTGAAAAGGAAATGCCAGGGCTAATGGCGGTCCG
>JAGCTA010000272.1 GCA_017963875.1 Victivallales bacterium
AAGAGACAAGCGCCTCGCGCAGCCGTGGATTGGAATACGGATGCTCCCATAGCTTGAGCAGCAAATCATTCGGATCTTCTCCAGATATGTCGATTGACTCGTCCTTGTCCAACTGAAGCATCGCCCGCGCCTGCGCCTTTGTGGTGCATTGTGAGAAAATGCGTTTCAACCCAGTAGGCGTGATGCGCTTGGTGATCGGGTCGAAGAAATCCTCATCCTCCAAGTGCCCCTGGTAAGTCTGAATGAAATTCCTCGCAAAGCGATAGCAGTTCGCCAGCAGAAATCGCTGCGAAAAGTCCAATTCGCTGTTCACAATGGTCGCCTTGTTTCGTCTGCTGTATCGTCTAATTGTCATGTTGAGCTCCTGGTTATGGTTGTTATAAAACCTATGTAAAGTTTTTTATGAAAATTGGGGAGAAAACAGAGTCAATGCCTTTCTACAAATGCGATAGTTAAGGTGGATAGAATTCCGCTGGTCGGGATCGCATCCATGTTTTTTCAATGCCTCAACAAGCGAGTCTTTGTTTTTGGGATGATAAAGGCAATACCAAAGTGGAGTGTTGCCAAGCAAATCCGTTTCTTTGCAAATGCCTGGAAACGCCTCTTCCAGTGCATCTACTATATCAACGATTTCTTCCTTGCATGTCTTGAATTCCTTGGCGCAAAGGTGGCGTAGCAAATCTTTTGGCGCTAATCTATACTCCACTTGATCCATGCGATTTCGCAACAGATGGGCGAGAATTGAATATGCGTTGAAATAAAGTACTCCATTCAGCAAGTCCATACTGATTCTTTTACCAGACAACGTCATTTCAATGTTGAATAGAGAAACCGAATCTTTCTCCAGAGCGGCCTGAATTCTTGGCGGCAAATTGCCATGTTTGCAATCTGTCAAGCACAATCCAGCTGGAATGACTTGATGTCCTGGATGTTTTCTCGCCATCATCGCATTTCGCACTTTTACATTATCCACGCATCGAAGATCCGTGTATCTCAAAGAAGATACCCACATTCCCTCTGCCTTGCGGAGATTAAACCAGAAAAAAGCACGGACTTTATCGTGAAGCACATCCTCTCCCATTCCAAATATTCTGGATGTGTTGCGAATCATTGATTCACATGTGCATTGCATGTCTCCGCCTCTTATATATTCTCCAATCGCCGCAAGAAGGGCATCATCGTCATGATAATGATAAAAATAATCGTCATACCAATTGTACAAATGCTTAAGAAACACTGGTTGAAAAACCATTTCCCCCCAGCGCGCTTTTCGCCAAATGGAACATATTTCAGTCTCCTCATACCAAGTTGGCAATGAACGGTTGTCAATCGAATGCTTTGCAAGATGCGCCCTGCAGAAATTAACTATTCTTTCAATAGAACAGTCCTCTTCCCACAGTCTATCATAATCCCTTGCGAAATCTTCAATATTTGGACTCATAGAAGCCATCTATCTTTGCTGTTGTTTTAGGTCAATTACTCTTGTTCAATCTAATGCAACGTCCCCATTTGGCTGGTATCTCGCCACCATTTGTCAGAACCCATATAACAGGGTATTGTGGGGCCTTGTCTGGTGCGTCCCCCATCCCATCGGTCAGGTAGATGAATACATCAGGCTTCAGGTGTTGTTCGCGGACATAGTTGAATGGCGGGACAAAAGAGGTCCAGCAATGCCCAAAGCGCTTCCATTGGTAGTTATTTGACAGACGCCTGGCATCAGAGAAACTCTCCACGTGCTGGATTTGGCTGTCGCATTGGATTACAGTCAGGTCATATTTTCCAAAGGAGTTTAGGAGGCCTGAGAGTTCGGTAAAGAACTGAGGCAAGGCTTTTGTGGTGCTACAGCTGGTATCAATGGCCATCACAGCATTAAGTCTACTGTCACGGCAGGATGGCAAGTACAGCTTTCGAAAAACAAAGCGACGTTCCGGCGGTAGCCAGCGGCGAGAACCGCCATAGCAACTGGTGACGAACTGCCGCAGCAATTCCTGCCAGGGCAACTCAGGTTTTTGAAGTGCCTCCACAATTACCTGAATGTGCATGGGCAAGTTTCCTTGGCGACGCATTATGGTCTGTGACACCTGGATGACGACGCGCCGCATTTGCTCCACAAACATAGAATTCCAAGGCGGAATATCCAAAATGTCACCTTTTTGTATAGCACTTACATTGTCCCTGTCATTGCCCGTTTTTTCTTTTCCACTTAGGTATTCATCGTTTGCCTCTTCGCCATTGTTTTCTATCTCTGACTGGTGGGCGACAATCTCCTTAAATCCAGTGTCGCTCAGGTTGTCGAGCTCTTCTTTGGCGGCTTTCTTTGTTTCCTCAGCGTTGATTCTTCCCGCAAAGACATGCGCATCGAATCCCTCACCGTTGGTTTTCCCTTGTATATGCTCAGATTGCTTGCCATTGTCAATGGTCATTCCATTGTCTATTTGTGTTAGTTTTTCATAAATCTCCTCAGCCGAAAGCCCATCCCAGCTGGGATCATGCGGCAGAACAAAAGGCTCTTTCATCTTTTCTTTCTGCAACACAAAATGGATTTCCAGATCTGCTGCGATGTTGAACAAATGCTGATTGCGTGCCTGGCAACGCACTCCATGCATCAGGACACAATGCCACGCCTCATGAGCCATCACAAACAAGCGCTCCTCCAAATCCAGTTGGGCATAGAATG
The DNA here is from genome assembly GCA_017963875.1 of Victivallales bacterium. The sequence goes on from JAGCTA010000272.1 coordinate 2,678, forward strand.
GAATCCCCATCATGATGCGTCGTCCATCGGTACAGGCAGTCTTGACTAGGTCTCCTGCCATGGGAACCAACTCAAGATTCATGAGAATCATTCCAATGAAGGGTTGCCGCAACAGTAACCTCTGTCTGTCCATTTCCAGACTCTTTAGAACAGTTGTCGCTGTTTTCTCGTATGTATTTTTCATGTGTTACAATCCCTTTACGCAAATTCTGGCTCGCATTGCCTTTCCGTGTTTCTCTGCCCATTTGCTGTAGGACTTGTGGTTATACAACTTGTCTGCAAAGACACTTGAGTCTTCATTTTTTCGGTTGCCAGTGAGCGCATCCATCATCAGCATTGTGGCGAAATCGCTTGGCAATTCCATGGCGATTCGGTAGAATCCAGAGAGCAGTTTCTGTTCTTCCTCTGGAGTCTTGCCTCGCCAAAGGTGATAGGCCACTGCCGCGCAAAAGGCATAACGCTGATCCGGTTTTTCGGGAATGCTGATTTTTCTATTGGAATTGGTCATCAACTCGTAGGCATCATCGAATTTTGAGGCAATTTCTTTGAAGGCAAGAAATTCAATGCCAGCTTGATTGCCGACGAGACCAAAAATCATCTTGTCAAGCAGATGCGGCATGTCGTCAATATGGAAATTGTGCATCAGCGTGCTGACACGTTCCCAGGAACGCGGTGTGGGCCAGCCACGTTCCAGATTCTCGTTTTTCTGATGGAACAGCAGGTCGGGACGGAAACGGATAAAGCCAATGACTGCCGGATGTATGCTGTTCTGAAGTCCCCAACGTACCCATTCTTCTGCCGATTCCTGAAGTTCGGCATGCATAAATCGGTTGGCAAGCGCTGAACTCATGGTCATGGAGACAGCCATGTCCTCCTCGCGGTTGCCTGCCGCGACGATATACCATCCTTCTGGCAGGTGATAGAGGTCGCCTAGGCGACGGTCAAGAATGATCTCGTATGCTGCCACCTGAAGCGAGCGGTCGGCTGCTGTCAATTCATCGAAAAGCAGAATGCCCCGGCTGTTGGGGTCACGTGGCCAGTCGGAAGAAATCAGCCAGCTGACGGAGTCTTCGCTTGGGACAGGAAGACCTCTAATATCGACAGGCTCCCGCTGCGCAAGCCTAATGTCGATGAAGCCGATGCCAGCCTCCTCGGCGACCTTCCGCAGAATGGTGGATTTACCCAATCCGGGGCCGCCCCAGACCATCAATGGCGGCAGTTGTGCCGACAATGAGGGCTGCTCAGCAATCAATGACACATGATGTCGCACGATGGCCTCCAATTCAGTTGGAGAGATTTTATTCTTCATGTCCAAGAACTCTGCTGTTTGCATGTTTCTCCTATCACTACTCGTGTTAATCCATTCTTTGTATTTTGTTCATTACAGAGAAGTTGCATGTTATTGAGATGACTTCGACAGCTTCTTACTTTTTGCCTTGGGAACAAGCTCCCCTTGAGAGTTGATCCACGCGCCGATAAAGCAGACGAAGCAAGGAAAGCCTGGCGTTGCGATATCTCAAGATACAGAACCACAATCCTTTCCAATCAAGTTTCAGGTGATGGTGCGTCTGTGGAGTGAAACCGTCCGGCATATACGCCGCCATCGCCGACTCCAAATCGGGAAATTCGGCGATAAGCTCATGCTGCTGGAACATTCGGAAGGTATGTCCCAAATGCTTCCGCCACGAAACGAACAGAAACGCCGACAAGAGATGCTTGTCAAGGCGGCATTTGTACCTTCCTAAATCGAGAAGGTAACTTTGGTAAATTTCAATCTCCACCTTTGCGCCTGAATTGGAG
>JAGCTA010000273.1 GCA_017963875.1 Victivallales bacterium
TATTGCCCAACTCCGTGCCTGAGACTTTCTTCTTCGGGGCAATCGTATAGACGTTGCTCTGCTTGGAAAGAGGCATGTCCATCGGATAGACCATGATCGCCTTGAGCCCGCCGACGCGCGGATTGATGAATTTCGCCTGGATCTTCGCCTCCATTCCCGCCGCGACCTGCTCGACGGAGACGATGCGGTATGCGTCCACGAAGCCGCGCGTCTGCGTCAGCGTATCCTGCGTCTGCTCCGTTTTCGTGGTCTTGGTATTCTGTTCTACATCAACCCCTTTGACCTTCAACTGTTCAAAACGGCTCTTGTACGTCTCGCTGTTTTCCAGATAGGTCCCGTACACCTGCTGGACGCCTTCAATGATGGCGGCCTGAATCGCTAGTTTGCGGTCCTTTCCGTGGCCGATGCAAAGAATCCATTCTTCCGCCTTTTCGACGGGAGCCGCCGCAGTTTCTTCCGCCTGTGCCTCTGGCGCTGCCGCCTGTGCCTCGCCCGCGCCGTTCGTCTCGGCTGCCTGCAATGCGTTCAATGTCTTGGAACTGTAGCCGACCAGAACACGGGCAAAGGTATTATTGCCTTTGGTGACCTGAATGGTCTTCAACGTAACAACGCCCCGCATAATGGATGCAGTCCCGCTGTTGATTTCAGAAGCAAACGTCTGGAGGCTCGTCTTCTGCGATGTCTTCGTCTTTTCTCCTTCGGCCTCATCGACTTGTTCCGCTTTCTGAAATGCCTTACTGACTGCTGTTTCGCCACTCAGCGTCTGGGACATATATTCGCTGATTGCTTTCCGTGCATTCATTGATGCAATTTTTTCCGCGCGAAGAACCGAATCCGCATCGTCTAGGTCATCAATCGGGGCCGTGCCGACGCCGAAGATTCTGAATCCGTCAGGATACGTTCTCAGGAACGCGCCATCACCACGTTCGGGCAGGCCTTGAATGACTTTCTGCAAATCGCCACCCGCCATTGCAGGCAGGGAAATAAGCAAAACTACAACAATTAGTGATAGATAATGTTTCATCTCCTACCTCTTTTTTAGTGCCTCGAAAGAACTCTCAACTTGAAATCACCGCAATTCTGCTGCGGAGCGATAGACGTCAGCGTAACGTCGTCGCCTGGCACGGCGCGCACTTTCTTCCACATTTCGTCGTCCTGCGCTTCGATTTCAACGCCGTTTTCGTCATACCAGTTGAAACGGTATGAGAAGGAGAACGGCTGGTTGCTGAGGTTCTTGAAGAAAACCTGGATGCGCTTGAAGCCGTCGTTCGTCTTCGATTCGCGGATTTCCGTCAGCCACAGGGTGTTCGCCAGCATTTCATCCGTCGTGACGCGCTGGTCAGCAATCCTGTTGACCTGCGCCGTTTGGTTGGCATTCTCAAAGGTATTGACCGTCGGATGGTGCGCGCAACCGACAACTGTTAAAAAAGTCAGCGCGGAAACAATTGAACTCGTGAAAATGTTCTTCATCGTCAGTACCTCCTGGTCACGGCTTGATGGTGATGCTTCCCTTGCCATAGAAAAGTTTATCATCGTCGATTTCGACGCCGAGTTCCTCGAAGATGGGGGAAATCTTCTCCATGTAGAGATCTTCATTGTTCTTGAACTCGGGCTTCGCCTCGAAGAACAGGCCGTTGTTGTTGCTCTTCATCTTGGAACTGTCGGCAATGCCGTTCTCGACGATCTTCTTCTTCAGTTGATACAGGACCTTCTTGCGGATCTTCTTATCGAATGCCTCGCCGTTGATGTTGACTTTGATTGGACCAGCAGGCGCCTTCGCTGCGTTCTTGATCTCCATCGCGAGGCTGTTCAGCCTGTTCCCTGCCCCCTCGGAGTTCATCAACTTGAGGATTGCCTTCTCGGCCGTGAAACCGATGTCGTCTGCAAGCATGGCGGGCGTAGGCGCCTGCGAGAGCATCGCGAAGGTCTCCGAACTAAAGGATTTCGTCACGTTGCTGTCAAGGTTCTTGATGCTCAATGCGATGGTGACGCGAATCTCCTTGGTCGCCGCGGCGTATTCGAGTGTTTCGATGCGGTAGTACAAGACCAGCGTGTCAGGTTTGTTGTTCTGGATTGCCTTGAGAAGTTCCTTGTTGACGGCGAAGCCCTTTTCCTCGGGATCATAGAACACGCCGACGAGTTCGCCGTCCTTGTCCTTGTATTCCTCAAAGATATCATCGTCGGTGAGAAGGTTCACGTCAAAGCCGAATTCATCCACCTTCTTGATGATGCAGTCGCGGACACGGCGCTGGAAGTTCGTGTAGGTGTCAAAAAAGGCCTTGCCGTCCGCCAACTTCATCGACCCGATCGACGGCTTTTCCTCCAGAATCGTCAACTCGATCTTGCCCTGCGTCTTGACGCCATTGACCTTCAGCCACTTGTTGATTTCCTCCAGTTTGAGTTCCACGACGAACGAGCCTTTCAACTGCCCCAAATCCTTTGTCAGATTCTCCCATTTGCTGTCCTTCTCCTCGACGTCTTCGACAAACTTGTCGACTTCTGCTGTCGCCTTGCGGACGATATCCTGCCCCATGTTTGCATCCAGACGAAGCAGATACTTCTTCAATGCCTCTTCTTTTGCTTTGTTTTTCAGGTCATTGTTCAGATTTCTCGTCAGCCTCGGTGCCTCAATGGCAACCTTGACCTCAAATTCAAAATCATCAGCCATGACGAATCCGAAGAACAATGACATAAGCAGTACGAACAACCACGTTTTCTTCATAATGACAATTTCCTTATTTTTAATTTGCAGTGGTAAAATCAAGTTCCGAATGGAATCTTCAGTTCAACTTAGCCTTCTTTCCTGCCTTTGAGGCTTCTTTGTTAACCTTCTTGACTTCCTTTCCCATATCGAGTGCGAACAGGCAGCGCGAAATCCCCAAAGCACTTTCCTTCGTCGGTACGAAATGGAAGATGAAGCGGTAGTCGCAGAGGGCATCGGCAAACTTGCCGCTCGCCTCTTTGCACAACGCCCTGGCAAAGAAATATTCCGCATTCTTGTTGATGTATTTCAGAGTCTCTTTCGATACCTTGACCTCGCCAAGGCACATATCATACGACTTGTCGCCAGCCTCGCCGACATTCTGCAATTCATTCAATTCCATCGCGATCTTCTCAGCATCCTTGTCGAATTGGGCGACATTCTTTTCAATACATGCGTCCACATATTCCACGCCAGCCTTGAATGCTCCGTCCTTCAAGAGCCAGAACACCTTGTCGTCATCGAAATCAGCCTCGATATTGAACGTCGTAACCGTGGGCATCAACTTGGTCGCCAAATCGGCCGTCAACTTTTCCGCCAGAATCATCTTGACCTGCATTTCCGTAGGAATGCCGACCGTGTTCTGCGATGGTTTGAAGGCCCCTGTGACATCTGCGGCTTCCTTGTTCGAATTGAGCAACCCCGAAAGACCTCCGAACCACGATTTCTTTTCGCTGGCATTCTTGACGTTGCTCGTCCTCGTCACTCGAGCCAGTCTGATCGGCTGATAGGATTCGTTGAGTTGCCCGTTGTCCATGCAGTATTTCTGATTGGCGAGGGCAAACGTCTCCGTCAACTTGTTGATCGTGCCATTCGAGTCCAACTTGTAGATGGTCAGGCTTAGCATCAACGTGGCATCCCAAGAACGGAACATCAGTTCGTCGATATAATCCTTCTCCTGCGTTAGGACGCGGGTCGTTTTCTTTTGTTTCTGTCCGAGGAACTCTTCGACATAGTCGACATTGTCCCATTTGCGCAACGTGAAAACAGTCGGATAACTACCGCACAATTCAGGCGAGACCTGCCACCAGACACGCCCGTAGACAATACCGTCAAACCTGTTGTTTGGCGACACGCGGCCATTGTGATAATTCTCCTGGACAAGTTTCTCCGCATCCAGGCGCGCGATTGAGTATGTTTTGTTTTTCGCAAACACGGCGGCGACATTTCCCTGGACGATCTCCAGCGTATCGGCGTCCACTTCAAAAACGCCCGTACCTGGTTTGCTGTCCACCGAGTTAAAATCAAGTATCGCCAACTTGCTGACGCCAGACATGTTGAATTCACCAGGTGTCTTGATACTGACAGGAATGGTCGTGGTCGAACAACTCGCCATTCCCCAAACCACCAGCGCCAACGACAGCACTTTTGCCATTCCCATAATAAAAGTCATCTTTGACATTTTCTTCTCCATTATTTTTCCAGTTAACTGTTGACTTTCTATTTTGCGGGCAGATGCTTAGTTCTTCCCCTTTTTCGCCTTCAATGTCCCCAGTTTCTTAAGGCGGTCTGTGCAATTACCTCGTTTATAGGCTTCTTCTGCAAAGGCGTAGTCGCCAAGAATCTCGTAGGCTAGCCCAAGGTTCTCCAAATCGGCTGGGTCGGTCTTCTTGTTTGTCAAGTCATTCTCTGCATCCAGATTCTCTAGGAATGTCGCCGCCTCGGCAAAGGCCTGCGCCTTCAGAAGCAGAACACCCTTCTTATTTCCCTTTTCATTCGCCTTCAACTCCTGGCTTTCCTGATGAGGAGAAATGTCACCAATGACAGTATTGATTGCTCTTAGGCTCATCAGACTGATCATGGCATTCGCCGTCAACGGAGCGTCATGCTTCTCCAGGCTGTTCTCAAATGACAAAGAAATCGGTATGGCTTTCCTGTAGACTTCCCTGCCATCCTTGTCCACCAGACGCGCGGCGACGATTCCCTTGCCTTTGGTCACGAGAACATTGTATTTCGCCACTGTCTTTTGCTTCTGAATCCTCTCTGTCACTTCTTCGCTGTACGGCATGCCTTTTTCAGTGTATTTGCGCCGATAGGGCACCGTCTGAAGGATATATTCCCTACTTTTCTCAACCGTGGAGTTGTCCAACTTCACCGCGACGTCCAGTTCGAGCATCGCCGCTTTTACGGCATCCGTGACGTACCGCGCATAGCCGTGCATGCTGTTGTGCTTTGCGAATACATCTGATACTTTCTGGCCGCCTTTCATGTCGCCCCACACGATGTCAGTGACTTTGAGGTTTTTCTCCAAATACACCTCAGACGCAACCTGCTGCATCAACTGTTCCGCCGCCGCATCGCAGTTGACGGGAACATTACCCGAGGCCTTAACCTTGACAACGATGTTCATCGGTGAAATGTCCGACATGTTCTTGACGTTGATTCCTGCCGCAGGAAGCGTGTACATTGCGACCAGTTTATCACTTGCACAGCCTGTTAGCAATACGAGCGCAGCCGCTCCTAAAAACAAATTGAACTTGTTCCTGATTTCCATTTTCCGTATTCCTCTATGCAGATTTGCAGATAATTAAAGTTTGTTGCCAGTCAGTTCGGCCTTCTTTTCAATGCGCGCCAAGGAGTTCGCGCACGCCTCGGCGAGTCCAGCATTCTGCGTGAAAAGAAGAATCTGCGAATACTGGCTATGCAATGTTCTCAAGTTTTCAATATCGTAGTTTCCAAGTTCGCGAGCAATCGCAAGTAGGTAGTAACTGCAAAGCGCAGAATCAAACTGCTTGCGTTCCTTCTCGCCGACGCCTTTGACTTTGGCGATGAAATCGTCGAATCTATCAGGAATCAATGAATGCGCTCGCGCTTCGGCATCCTGAAGCGAACCTGCCTTGAGTGCTTGAACCATCACGCTGTCCGCGTTTTCCTTTGGAATAGCGGTCTTGATGCTTCTCGAGTCTGACACGAACATATCTGCGAAGGCTTTGCCGACCTGCCATGTGAAATCTCTGACAAACTGCTCGTTTCCACGGACTTTTCCGTTTTCTGTACGGAAATCGCCGTCATACAAGGCGAGTTCAAAATAATGGACTGGCTCCAGGCCTGCTGTCGAATAGATGGCAACGGACACCTGCATCGCCCCGCTGACATCGGGCGTTCCTTCAATTTTGGCGATGATGTCCTTCCCGCCACTCTTTCCATCCTGCTCCTGTCTGATCTTGCGTGCATTGAATGGAACTGATTCCTTTGGAGCAACTTTGTGGCTCGCTGACATGTTCATCAGCACATAGTAGTCGGAAGGCGTGTTCGCATCGGAAATTACCTTCACACCGCCATTTTTGTGCTTGGCAAGTTCCTGCGCAATGCGCTGCAAGGTGGCTGTTGCAAGTTGCTTTTCACCCGAACCAATCAACTTGATAGTCGCATCCTTCTTCAACGCTACTCCGCTACTACCAGGAGTTTTATAACCCAATTCGACCCACATGACCTTGCTGGCACAACCACTGAACAACAGTATCATGGCCAAAGCCAGTACCATTCGACAACTCTTCATCTCTTGTCTCCTATTTTTTGTTGATGATTGTTCTTTCAACAGCTTCAATGGACAATTTTACGTCTAAATATATACTATATCCCCCCTCCCGAAATGACAAGTCAAACGGACGATTTTTTTATATTAGGTATGTATTCCCTCTCCGATTTTGATGTGTAAGAACTCTGCGCAATGTGAGTTTTCCTCAAAAAACATAACTATTCAGCCCACATCAGATGATTTTGAATATTTTGCTAGTTTGGGAGCCACCAAAAAATATCGGTGGTGGCTTTCAAGCCTGCAAATGGTGGCTCTGAAGCATACCAATACTCACTTGTGCACTGGAATTTGCGGATTTTAGCGGATTTTGGACAGCGGTGAAACTAAAACGTCATCTTTGCTCATGAAAAAACATGAATCCAAGATAGTTGCTCGAACTATCTTGGATTCACATGAGTCTAGTTTTTTTTGTTTTCAGTTATGCTTTCCGCTCTTTTTTGACATGATGATGCTCTTCACCGTCATTTGTCAGATGGTTGATCAGTTTTGTCAGATAGTCAAAACGGAAGTCAACATCCATGACAGCGACAATCTTGCCATTTTCATCCCGAACTGGCTCCGCGAATGTCATGACCAAACGCTTGGTGAACTTTGAAAAGAACAGATCCGACCAGTAGGGCTCGCCCGTCTCAATAACGTTGACAAACCATTCCTTGCTCTTGAAATCGACATCGAACAGCGGTCTGAAAAGCCCCTTGTCACCACGTTGCGTATGAACCTGCGTCAGTTGATGCCCATCAAGATTCGTAATCGCAAGGAACTGTATGGAAGGTTCCGCATGGACCACTTCTGTCAAGAACGGTTCCATGACGGCGGGATCAAGCGTCAGAACTTCTGGAGCATGGCATATCTTCGCTGCCAGTTTCTTGCCAATCTTGACGGCTTCCGATTTGACCTTTTCGAAGTCAGACTCGAACAGCCGCGGAATATGGTGCTTTGCCTGCGCAATCATTTCATCGCTGGAAATGCTGGATGTACGCCCCTGCGCATATTGTTCCATGACCCAGTCATAAATGCGGCGAACGCCTGGATGGCGCTTCGTGACTTCTTCCGTATCAGGATGCTGGGTTCTGATATAGTCATTCAGCCATTGGGCAATGCCAGCCATGCCTGACTTGTCGGTAACCATGACCTTGATTTCACGGTTGAGAATCTTCTTCGTATCGAAGATATTGTAGATTTCGGGATTCTTCAGGATACCGTCCGCATGGATGCCCGCACGTGTTGTGTTGCATTCCTTTCCGACAAACGGATAGTTCTCTGGGATATCCGCATGAATGACATCACGATAATAGTTTGCGATTTCCGTAATAACCGTCGTTTCAATTCCGCATGTTCGTCCTTTCAGGCCAATGAACTCCATGATGGCGGCTTCCATCGGCGGATTGCCTGTACGCTCGCCAAACCCCACAAGGGTCGTATTCAATGCAGAAATCCCATAATGCCAAGCGGTAACGCCATTAACATGCACTTTATGGAAGTCATTGTGACCATGCCATTCCAATTGCTGGCTAGGCACGCCAAGTTCTTTATGGAATGCATAAGCCAGTTTTGGAACGCTTCGAGGAAGCACCGCCCCTGGATACGTCAAACCATACCCCATGGTGTCGCACAGCCGAATCTTGATCGGTATGCCGCTTTCCTGGGACAATTTCATAAGTTCTTCGCCAAACGGCAGCACAAAGCCATAGATGTCCGCCCGCGTCAAATCCTCGAAATGGCACCGTGGAACAATTCCCTGTGACAACGCCTCTTTTACAATCGCCAGATAATCATCCATGACCTTACGACGCGACTTCTTAAGTTTCAGGAAGATATGATAATCCGAAACGGACGTCAAAATGCCTGTTTCCTTCAAACCAAGCGCTTTGACCAGTTTGAAATCATCTGCATTCGCGCGAATCCAACTGGTAACTTCTGGGTACTGATACCCCAACGCAAGACATCCCTCCACCGCCTCGCGATCACGGTTGCTGTAAATAAAAAATTCGCTCTGCCGTATCACGCCATGAGGCCCGCCCAGACGATGAATCAACTCGAACAGTTTGACAATCTGCTCTGGGGCGTATGGCGGACGCGCCTGCTGACCATCCCTGAACGTCGTGTCCGTAATCCAGATTTCATGCGCTGGATCTGGCATGACATAATTGTCTTCAAATATAATCCGAGGCACTTCCGTAAACGGAAATTGCTCACGAAGCAGATTTGGACTCCGCACATCATCCAGTTCAAAATGACGGTGCTTCGGTTGAATTGGAGTGTATTTTAACATGTTCCTTCTCCCTCATGGTTCCTTGTGCCCTATCCATATCCATCCAAACACGGATAGCCTACGCAAGGTAAGCCTTGGGTCGCTCATGAACTGCAACCATCGTATGATTGTTGCAACAAGAAGCCTTTACTATACACCACAATTCTTTTTTTGCGATTGCAAGGACATGTTTTTGACAAAATAACACTCTTTTTGTCAAAAACATGTCCAACAAATGTTTGATTTATCCGCCAAAACCCAAACAAGCCATCATGCAATCAAGCATTTCTCGGCGACCTTGAGAAAATGATGGTCGCAATCATCGACAGTGCCAGAAGCATCGGATAGTACATTGTGCCTAGCAATTGCAAAGATGATACTTTTACTCCAGCCTCATTGGACAATCCAACCGCAATCAATATCTGCGCACCGTATGGAATCAATCCCTGTACAACACACGACGCCGTGTCCAATATGCTGGCAATGCGTTTCGGAGAACAGCCATATTTGTCAGACAGCGACTTCGCAATTGGTCCAGCAATGACAATGGCAACGGTGTTGTTCGCCGTGAAAAGATTGACAAAGGAAACAAGAAGCATCACGCCAAGTTCGCAGATTTTCGCATTGTGGATGGGCTTCTCCAAAACCTTCATGATATAGTCAATGCCACCATTGTAACGTATGACTTTTAGTAGTCCGCCAGCCAGAATTGCCACAATCAACGTCTCCGACATGCCTAGTGCCCCTTTCCCAATCATGTCCATCCCTGTCCAAAAACTCAGTGAGCCGTTGATGGCGCCAATGGCAAATGCCAACAAAATCCCGCAGAAAAGCAGCAGCATCACATTTAGCCCACATAACGCGCAGACAAGAATCAATACGTAAGGAAGTATCAGCAGAATATGCTTCATCGCGATTGATTCGACAGGTTCTCCGCAAGAGATGTCGCCTCTGTTTATTTGGCAAAGATACACACACAATGTTATGATCACTGCGGGAAGAACGATTTTCAGATTGGCTAAGAACTTGTCGCGCATCTGGACTCCCTGTGTACGAGTCGCCGCAATGGTTGTATCAGATATCATCGAGAGATTATCGCCGAACATCGCTCCGCCGACAACCGCACCAATCATGATGGTTGGCTTGATATCAAGAGGAGCGACCAAGCCAACAGCAATGGGAGTCAATGCCGCAATGGTGCCACAACTCGTTCCAATCGCAATAGATATAAAACAAGAAACAAGAAACATTCCAATGACCATCAGTTTCACTGGAACAAGATTTCGGGCGATTACAACGGCGGCATCGACGGCTCCCATGCCTTTCGCAATTGTCGCAAACGCACCCGACAAAATGAATATCAGACACATGAGCATGATGTTCGCTTCACCCATCCCATGCGCATAAACCTCAACTTTATTCGACAGTTTCTCTTTATGGTCCAATAACATCGATACCGCAGACGCGACTAAAAACGCCAAAGGCATCGGCACTTTGTAAAAATCATGCGCCAGCAAAGACAGCCCAAGGTAAAATACCATGAAAACAATGAATGGGACCAATGCCCCAAAACGCGCCTCACGGACTTTCTCCGTATCAAAAGCCACTGGTTCATTTTCCTTTGACATCATTTTCTCCACGATAATCCACTGGTTTCTGGTGCTTCAAGCATCTGACATGAACGGCTACAACAACGGGACGGTCGGCGATATCGCCTTCTGCCCTGGATAGTCGGCGCGAAGCCTTTCAATATCATCGGAAGCCAAAACAACTTCCGAAGCCGTCATATTCTCACGCAAATGTCCTGCATTTCGAGACATTACTATCGCTGAGACATTCTTCTGGCTGGTCAACCAACTCAACGCCAATTGGAACGGTGTCATCCCATATTTTGACGCCACACTCTCCACAACCTCAGGAACTTCATTCAAAAGCATCCCTTTCTGCAACGGACGCCATGCCGTCAGTATAACGTCATGCTCCTGGCAGTATTCAAGCAATCCTGACACTTCTGGCTCCCTGATTTGCAGATTGTAATGGACTTGATTCACGACCACTTTGCTGTCCGAATATGCCTGGGCCTTCTCAAATCGTGATGGAGCGAAATTGCTCCCACCAATCCATTTTACAATATGCTCATCAACAAGGCGGTTCATCGCCCGCATTGTCTCGCTCAATGGTACGCTGTCCTCGACCTGATGAACAAGATAAAGGTCCAAGTAGTCTGTACCCAGCCGTTTCAATGTTCGTTCAGCAGCACGAAGCACATCGTCATAATGCAGGTGCGTCTTCCAGACTTTGGAGACGAGGAACAATTCTTCTCTTGAAACGTCTGACGAAGAGATGGCACGCCCCACGATTTCCTCCGCATAGCCATCTGCATAATACTCTGCCGTGTCGATATGCCTGTATCCAAGCCGAATTCCTTCCTGAAGTGCTGCGACGCAGGAATTTCCGTCATCGGTCTCATCCCTGCTTTCACGCCCGCCCATCAGCCATGTTCCCATACCAAGCACTGGCATGGAAAATCCGCACTGCAATGTCTTGTTGTTCATTTCTATCCTCCAATGCCTCAAATACGAATTGGAAAAACAAATTCAAATGCTTTTTCCTGACATTGCGGAATATACCCTAATAATCATAATATTCCATGCAAAATGGAAACTCTGGCTCAATAGTCATTTGTGGCGGTTTCCACGACGCACCAGCCGCAATTCGTCTTATCCAGATTCAGCCACATATCCGATTCCGAATCATTGACTGACTGTATCAAATGAACTTTCGCCTTGTCACCAATAAGACTTTCAAGTGTCGCGGTATAAACCAGTTCCTGCCTTAACGCTTTCTTACGCGCCTTCCGTTCTTCTTTCGTTAATTTTCTACGTTTGCGACGTATCTCCTCTTTTTGAGCAACGGTTTCGCGAACAACATCAACATCGTATATTGAGGTTGCCATCGCATGTTTCAAAGCCACTTCGACGGGATCCAATTTAGTGTGAGGGACACGTTTGCAGCCTATCAGATAATCGGCCTTGTCCAAGGCACAACGTACTGTGCGTTGCATCTTTCCAGCTTTGTCCGTCGGAATATTCTTCTGGATATTTCGCTGGATTTTTGCTGGGTCAAAGTGCCAAAGATAAGCACCAATCAACCCTACGACGACTAAGGAAAAAATCAAATTCTTCATAACGCCTCATACAAAATTACCATGTAAAATAATATATTACATTTTTTGTAAAAGGCAAGCAAATGCACTGCATCATACGCCCAATTCTCAGCTATGCCAATTGAAAAAGTAAACGCACCCCCAATCCTGTATTCCTGTGCATTTACTTTTACAAAGCGGAGGAGGCGCATTTACCCTGTCTCAAGAAAGTCTGA
>JAGCTA010000034.1 GCA_017963875.1 Victivallales bacterium
GCAAATCTGTAGTCCTCCGAGCCGCTGATACTTCTGATTAGTTCTTCACTGAATCGAAAAGCGCCCAACGTTACATTGGTCGCCAACATGGACTCGTTTTGATAGGGAAGCACTCCTATATTTACATACTGCCTGCGCGCATTTTCATCATGAAAGTTCTCTGAATTGACAGGTTCTCTGCACCATTTTTTGGAATATGAATACGTCGTGACAGTCTGCGTGCCGCCCCCAAGTTTCTTTTCAGTCTTTGAACTCGATGACTCGTCCCATTGATAGATTTCCACTGTACGCTCCAATCTAATGGCGTTCTCGCTAATGCCAAAGAACGGGTCCTGAAGAATATCTGTCGTCACCAGATCGCCCGTAACGTGAACAAGTTTGCCCTCGTTGGCAGAATCAATGGAAGACGGTTCTACGGAAATGACATTCGATTTCCCCTCCGAAAGCGCTTTGGCCCGCGACACGGCGCGCCCCTCGTTCCAGAAAAGAAGCACGATGGCGGCAACCACCATGATTATTCCTGTAAAAATGCCTTTGATGGAACTGCCCAGGCGGGAACCCCAGGATTGCTTTGTCACTGTCTCTGTCATGACTTTTTTACCTTTTGCTTTTTTGATTTGAATTCACAAGCCGAATAATTATTTTAAATGTGTCACTAATGTAGTTTGAAACACCATAATGTCAACATAGCAGGAGCAATCTGATGCAAAAGTCAAAAGTCTATTTTACAAACCTTCGAACAAAAGCCTTCGGCAAAAGCCTTTTGGATAAACTCACCGACTTGATGCGTGCCGCAGGCATGTCCACAATTGATTTCAATGAAAAATACACAGCCATCAAAATTCATTTCGGTGAATATGGCAACCTGGCTTTTCTGCGACCGAACTTTGCCCGCGCGGTCGCCGATGAAGTCAAGCATCTCGGTGGACGCCCCTTTTTGACCGACTGCAACACGCTCTATGTCGGCTCACGCAAAAACGCCCTTGACCATATTGAAACCGCATATCAAAACGGATTCAATCCCTACAACACAGGATGCCATATCATCATTGCCGATGGATTGAAAGGCACTGATGACGTCGCCGTTCCTGTCCCCAATGGCGAACTTGTCAAAAACGCTCGTATCGGGCGTGCCATCATGGATGCAGATATCGTCATCTCCCTCGCGCATTTTAAAGGGCATGAGATGACAGGCTTCGGAGGCGCCATTAAAAACCTGGGCATGGGATGCGGTTCAAGGGCAGGAAAAATGGACCAGCACTGCGATGCGAAGCCGCAGGTCAATCCAAGCAAATGCATCGGATGCGGTTCCTGCGCCAAGGCATGCGCCCATGGCGGCCCTACACGCGTTGGAAAGAAAATGCACATCGACCATGACAAATGCGTCGGATGCGGACAATGCATCGGAGCTTGCCCCAAAGACGCCATTGAGCCTAATTTTGCCTCCGAGCCAGGCTCTCTTGACAAAAAGATGGCTGAATACGCCCTGGCAGTCATCCACGGAAGACCGAATTTCCACATCAACATTGTCATGGATGTTTCACCAAACTGCGACTGCCACGGCGAAAACGACGCTGCCATCGTCCCCAATGTCGGCATGTTCGCGTCCTTTGACCCTGTTGCGCTTGACCAGGCATGCGTCGATGCCGTCAATGCACAGCCTGTCATTCCAAACAGTTCTCTTGGCTGCAAAAAACATGATGGCCACGACAATCTCTCCGATTCGCAGCCTGCCACCAACTGGCGAGCGCAATTGGATCATGCCCAGAAAATTGGCATTGGAACCCGAGAGTATGAACTCATTGAAGTGAAATAAAACATGTTTACTCATTCTATTCCTTGCTTCTGGAATCGTTTTCATATCCATACGACGTCAAAAAAACAAACAAATGTTTAAATTTATCTTTTGATTTTTGGCAATCGGTGATACATTATATGCTTATGTTCATAAAACACAAAAACACCACCGATAACTAAATCATGGCAATTGACATACTATCTCATAACGGCCTGCGGAACATCACAGGCCTATTCCTGTTCTTGGGCATATTGCCCCTTGCATTGTTTTCTGGATGCAAAAACACGAAGACATGGCGCACCGAAGCGGATTCGCGTGCGGATGAATTGCTGTCATCCACTCAAAAAGACGAATTGGGGCATGATGATGCCATCCAGGTGGAAAGCGCCGAAGACACACTCCGCAGGCGGTTGCTGCTGGACCAGAACCTTCCCGCGCCCAATCCCGCGTCACTTGGCATTCGCGATTTGCCCGACACCGACCGTTGGCAAAAAGAGCAGCATCTGAAACAGGGCTCGCCATATACGCCCGAATACGACACCACGCAACGCATAGACATCAGCCTGATAGACGCCATTCGGATCGCCGCGGGAAACAACCGCGATTTCCAGACTCAGAAGGAAACGCTTTTCCAGACGGCGCTCCGTCTTGATTTGGAGGAAAATGAATTCCGCTCGACATTCAGGGGAATGCTCCAAGGTGAGGTCGCCACGACAAAGCCTGGCAATGACAGATCATCGGGTTCATCGGCTGGAACGACCTTTGGCATCACACGGAAATTCCGCAACGGCATCGAACTGGCAAGCAGTCTATCGCTCGATCTGGCCAAAATGCTGTCAAGCAGCCATGGTTCCAGTTTTGGCCTGCGATATGACGGAAGCATCTCCATACCATTGCTGCGCGGTTCTGGCGAATTTGTCGTGGCGGAACCATTGACGCAAGCACAGCGCAATCTCGTCTATCAGGTCCGTGAATTCGAGCAATACAAGCGTGACTTCGTCGTTCGGATTGCCAGTTCCTATCTCGGCGTGCTGCGGACGGCTCAGATGCTAAAGAACCAGGAAGAAAACTACAAGCGAATCGTGACTTCCACACGCCGTTCGCGACGCATGGCCGACGCTGGTCTGATGCCTGAATATCAATTCGACCAGACCATTCAAAATGAACTCGGAGCACGCGTAAACTGGGTCAGTGCCCAGCAGACATTGGAAGCCAGCCTTGAGGCATTCCGAGTTCTTCTCGGCCTTCCGCCTGAGGCAAAAGTGTTTCCCAAGCAAAATGAACTCGATATATTGGTCGCCAGCAACGCAAAACTAAATGAGGGAATCATTGTCGCCGATTATACGGGCAATGTCCCCAGCGCGGACGCGCCTGTTGACTTGGTCATGCCTGACCGTTCCCATTCGGGTCCCAATGAAATCGACACCATAAAGGCTTTGAACCTTGCATTCGAGCATCGGCCAGACCTCAGGAACATGAAAGAACGCATTGAAGATGCGCAACGTGCGGTCCTTGTCGCAGAAGACAGCCTCCGCGCGGAATTGACCATCGGGGGAAACGCCTCTTTTGGCGAAAGCCGAGGCGTCTATTCAGGAGACATGCCAGACGGCACCTTCCGCCCGAACCATGGCTCATATAGCGCCTTATTGAATTTGAATCTTCCTATTGAACGGACTGCTGAACGAAATACATACCGCAACAGCCTCATCGCGCTGGAAAAATGCGTCCGCAACTACCAGGCACTTGAAGACACCATCAAACAGGATGTCTATGGCAAACTCAGAGACCTTCTGGAACATCGTGAAAGTGTCATCATTCAACTGCAAGCCGTGAAACTGGCGGAACGCCGTGTAAAAAGCACCGACCTGCTGCTGCAAGCGGGTCGAGCGGAATTGCGAGACCTTCTTGAATCCCAAAGCGCACTTCTCGCCGCCCAGAATTCATTGTATGCCTCCGTGGTTTCATATCGTGTCAACGAACTGGAATTCCAGCGGACACTGGGCGTGCTGGAAGTCACGGGGGACGGCGTTTGGAAAGAACTCGATTTGACTCAATTCAAATAACAAAGCATAGGCGAAAGCAATGAAAAAAATCATCAAATGGATTATCATCCTCGCAATTGTAGCAACAGGAGGATGGTTCGGATATCGTAAGATACAGGAGAACAAGGAAAACGACTCCAAGCCCATGGCCGCAAAATATACCAGCGTCAAAAGAGGACCTTTAATTATCAACCTCATTGAATACGGCAACATCAAGCCACGAAAGCAGCACGTCATAAAGAGCCAAGTAGAAGGGCGTGTCTCCATCACCTATATCTTCCCAGAGGGCGAGCGAGTCAAAAAGGGCGAGGTGCTTTTCAAACTCGAATCATCGTCATTCGAGGATAAACTCGCTACTCAGGAAATCACTGCGAAAAACGCCGACGCAAGTTGCACTCAGGCACGGGAAAATCTCGCCGTCGTCAAAAATCAGGCGGATGCTGACAGGGAAAAAGCAGAGTTGAACCTGCGTTTCGCCAAGGAGGATTTAATCAAATACAAGGAAGGCGAATACCCGAAGACGCTCAATGAGGCGGAATCTAAAGTGATTCTCGCCAAAGAGGAACTGAAACGTGCGGAAGACAAACTCGAATGGTCAACAAAACTCTTTGCCGAAAAATATCTCTCAGAAAGCGACTACCGCACAGATGCCCTCAGTTGCAAACGTTATCAACTCGATGTCAAATCCGCCGAAAATGCCTTGAACCTACTCAAAGACTATACATACAAACGTCAGATCGCTCAACTGGAAAGCGATGCAAAACAGGCGGAGATGACGTTGGAACGGACGATTAGAAAAGGCAATGCAGACGTAACACAGGCGACGGCTACGCTCGCCGCCCGTGAACTTGAACTGAAACGGCAAAACGAACAATTGGAACGCTGGCGCGACCAGATTGGAAAATGCACTGTCGTTGCGCCCGCAGACGGCCTGGTCATTTATGCAACTTCCAACCAAGGACCTTTCAGAAGGCAAAATCAGGAACCATTTGACGTTGGAACGGAAGTCTATCAACGGCAGGATGTCATCTACCTTCCCGAAGGTGACGATTTCAACGCTGAAATCAAAATCCACGAGACAAACCTGAAGAAGATTTACATCGGTCTCCCTGTTCGCATCACGGTGGATGCCCTGAAGAATCAAGAGTTCATTGGCCACATCTCCAAAGTCGCACCTCTGCCAGATGCCCAGAGCATGTTCATGAATCCTGACCTGAAGTTGTACAATGCAGAAGCCACCATCGACGACTCACGTGAACTTCTCAAAAGCGGCATGAACTGCCGTGCTGAAATCATCATTGAACAGCATGACGATGTCCTCTATGTGCCAGTCCAGTGTGTCGTCCGTGAAGGCGGCAAGCCTGTGGTATATGTGAAGACACCCATGGGGGAAGTTGCTCGAACCGTGGAAATCGGTCTCGACAACAACCAGTTCGTCCATATTAAAAATGGATTGGAGGAAGGCGAGGAAGTCAGTCTGGTCCCGCCATTGGACAAGGCTGACAAGGTGGACTCTTCATCTGAGCCGCAAAAGAAAAAGTTCAAGATTCCAGAACGCCCTGCTGAAGACGCCGCTGGGAGCATGAATGGCTTCCCGTCCATGCCTGGCGGTGGGCGAAACTGGCCTCCTCGCAATGGAAATATGCCAGGCGCAAATGGACAGTTCCCCAGAAGGGCTCCTGGCGGTGGAATGCCTGGCGGCGGGATGCCTGGCGGCGGAATGCCTGGCGGCGGAATGCCTGGCGGCGGAATGCCTGGCGGTGGAATGCCTAGTGGTGGCAGACCTGCTGGCGGTATGCCCCCAGCAGGTTCTACCACGCCTGCGGCGCCTACTACACCCGTGGCGCCTGCCGCACCTACTGGTGCAGCCAATCCTCCCGCTCCTGCCGCAAACTGAGGTGAGTCCATGCCTGAATCCAGTCATTCGCAATATGCTGTTGAATTCATCGACATCCGCAAAACCTACAAGATGGGAACGAATGAGGTCCATGCGTTGGATGGAGTGACCGCTCAATTCGAAAAAGGAACCTTCTGTGCCATCATGGGCCCCAGCGGTTCTGGAAAAAGCACCATGCTGAACATGCTCGGTTGCCTTGACCGCCCGACGTCTGGTAAATATTTTCTTGATGGACGTGACATCAGTACACTTGATGACAACGACCTCAGCGACATTCGTCTCAAGTACCTTGGTTTCATCTTCCAAAGTTTCAATTTAATCCCACAGTTGACCGTTGAGGAAAACATCGCCCTGCCCCTGTATTACCTTGGCTGGCCGACTGCACGGCGTACAAAGCGCGCACAGGAACTTGGTGAACTCGTTGGGTTGTCCAAACGGCTTAAGCATCGTCCAACGGAGCTATCTGGCGGTCAGCAGCAGCGTGTGGCAATCGCACGCGCTCTTTCCAACGACCCAGTTTTTCTGCTTGCCGACGAGCCGACGGGCAATCTGGATTCAGCTAATTCCATTGAAATCATTGAGTTGCTTCGAGGACTCAACCGTGATGGCAAGACCATTATCATGGTTACCCACGAGCCTGACATCGCGGCATACGCCAAAGAACGGATGATTATGCGTGACGGTCGTATCCATCGCGAAAACCAGTGACACCATCAGCCAGGACTGCATAATGATATTTTCCCCCTCCAGATTCATACAAGATGTCGAACTCGGCATTAAAAACCTGCTGCTGCACAAACTGCGTTCTCTGCTGACCATGCTTGGCCTTGTGTTTGGCGTTGGAAGCGTCATCGCAATGCTTGCCGTTCAAGAGGGTGCCAGTGAAGAGGCGTTGCGCCAAATCCGTCTGCTGGGCAGCAAGAACATCATCATTTCAGCGCAGAAGCCCGCTGAAGAAGCAGGCGGTACCGCCATGCGCTCCTGGATGAGCGTCTATGGGCTGAATTATACCGAAGAAGACCTTATCCGCAAGACGATGGCGCAGGTCAAGACCATCGTCCCTGTCAAGCAAATCCAGAAGCAGGGGCGATATGGTCAGCGTTCACTGGACATGCGCGTCGTCGGAACGAACGAGAAATGGCTGGAACTTGTCCAACGCCCAATGATTGCAGGGCGTTTCCTCAATGAACACGATGTTTACCAGACGTCCGCCGTTGTCGTGCTCACCGAACACGGTGCCAGACGCCTTCTCGCCACAGAAGGAAGTGTCGGTGAAGTCCTTCGCCTCGGCAGCGACAATTATCTTGTCATCGGTATTGTCAAAAGCGAGGAAGCGTCAGAAGGCTCCATGCAGACACCTGACAAGCAGACTGACGCCTACATCCCCATCAGCACGGCAAAGGAGCATTATGGCGACCATTTCAGCCAACGGCTGTCAGGAACAAACATCCGCGAGATGGTGCAGTTGCATCACCTGCTTGTGGAAGTCGATGATGAATCAAATGTCGAGGCAGTCGCCAAAAATCTGGAAAGGATGTACCAGATGACCCATAAGAAGAAGGACTACGTCATCAACGTCCCATTGGCTCTCATTCGCCAGAAGGAATCCCAGCAACGGCTGTCGAACATCGTATTCGGCGCCATTGCAGGCATCAGCCTTCTGGTAGGAGGCATTGGCATCATGAACATCATGCTTGCAAGCGTGACGGAAAGGACGCGTGAAATCGGCATCAGGCGCGCCATAGGCGCAAAGCAACGCCAGATTGTCTCGCAGTTCCTTATCGAGACCATTGTGCTTTCCGTGACAGGCGGCATCATCGGCATCGGCGTCGGCAAACTGATTCCATGGATTATTTCGCAGGCTGTCGGCATGCCGACACATGTCACAACGGGCTCCATGCTCCTGTCCCTTGGTATCAGTGTATCGGTAGGACTCATTTTCGGCATCTACCCTGCTCTCCGCGCCGCAAAACTTGACCCAATCGTCGCCCTTCGCCACGAATAAAATGGCTGAAATGATTTCAAAGTCAAACGGAACAGGGACAGACCAATGAGAGGAAATAAACTTGTCGGGGCGCAAATTGGCTGCGGAGCCTTTGCCAATTCACAGCATTTGCCGAATATGGCGTCAAGGGATGACATTAGCATCAAATACTGTTGTGACCCCAACCTGCAAAGCGCTCAGAATGCCGTCCGCAAATTCCATGGAGAACAAGCCGTATCCGACTACAACCAGATCATTCAAGATTCTGAACTGGACTTCATTACAGTCGCCACGCCCCACGATATGCACCTGCCAATAGTGCGTGCCGCCGCTG
Source organism: Victivallales bacterium (assembly GCA_017963875.1). The sequence continues at coordinate 8,056 of JAGCTA010000034.1, forward strand.
CCAATGGCAAGCACGTTTTCTGTGAAAAACCAATGGCGCTCAGCATAGAGGAATCCAATGAAATAATCAGAGCCGTCAAACATGGAGGCATCAAACTGTGCGTGGATTTGAACCGCAGAATGGCCCCTTCCATGCTTGTGCTGAAGAAACGCTATCTGGAGCAACTTACCAATCCAAAACACAATTCCTGGCGTTATGTTGAAACCGACAGGGAAGAACTTCCCGAAGAGAAAACCAGTCATTTTCTCATGCGCATACAGGATGAAAGTTCCAGTTACAGGATGATACACATGGATCCCGCCCACGGTGGAGGATGCATCATCGGCGAATCCGTCCACTGGCTAGATCTGGCATGTTGGCTCTTCGAACCAGCCAGACCTGTGGAAATTACGGCATGGGGAAATGTCCGAATGAATCATGGCATCTTCCTAAAGTTCGACAATGGCAACTCCGCCACGCTTGACTTTTCATCCTGCGGTACCTTCGATTATCCCAAGGAACTCTTTGAAATCACATCTAGGGCCGCGCTTTTCCGCAATCTTTTCTTCGTGGAAAACAGATACTATGGCATTCCTGATCTTGACAACGAAACCTTCCCACTTCAGGCAGATGATTTCAAAGACAGCATTCCACAGGAAGGCTTCGATGCCTATATGGCCAAAAATCTTGCTAAAAACCAGAACGCAGGCGGAAATATCCGCAACGACACCAGACAGTTGGTCGTAGACAAGGGGCACCGCAACATGATGCAGGCCTTCTTTGACGCAATACGCAACAATACCAAACCACCCTGCGATGAATACTGCGGTCTTCAGGCAACACTGCTTGCGCAACTGGCAATTCAGTCCATCAAATGCAAGAGCACCCTGCCAGTACTTGAAGAGGAACTGCGTCCTGCGATTCTGTAGAAAACCTGGTCATGGGCCATAAGCATTAATAGCCGTAAAAAGCGATGCAAATATCATTTATACCTGTGAAAATGCGCCTGCCCCTGAAGTTCGGGGCAGAAGTGATTGACTCAATTCAAATCGCGCACGTTGAGTTGTCTGCATACGGGGCCACTGGCAGGGGCGAAACGCCGCTGTCGGTGGCCTGGGCATGGCCTTCGGATTTGCCTTTCTCCTTCCGCGAAAATGCAATGATGGAATTCTGCCGTCTGCTGGAGAAGGAATATCCAGAGCCCCCTATTAGCAGTGAACATCCCATGTTCATTGGATATAAGTTCCTTACAGACAAATTGCCTGTGCTGCGTCGGCAATTCAACCAGCAAAACAACATCGAAATGCCCCATTTGGCGGCTCTGATTTGCGCATCCGCATTCGACATTGCGCTCCATGACGCATACGGCATCGCCAACAATGCGCCGACATATTGCACATACAATGACAACTACATGGCGCATGACTTGTCATTCTTCTTTAATGACAGAACCTTCCAAGGCAAATTCCCCAAGGACTTCTTTGTTGAAAATCTGCCAGAGACACTGCCTGTATGGCATCTGGTCGGAGGCAAGGACCTGCTCTATGAAAACCAGCGCACTGGCAATGAACCACAGGATGGATACCCTGTTTCACTGGAAAAGTGGATTGAACGCGATGGGCTGAAGTGCCTGAAAATCAAGTTGACGGGACGCGATGCTCAGTGGGACTACGAGCGCTTGGTAGCCGTGGGAAATATCGCATTGGAATACAAGTGCCACTCAATTTCACCTGACTTCAACTGCCAGGTGCACGAGCCTTCATACGTGAACCAAATTTTGGACAAACTCCAGCAAGAACATCCAGAAGTCTTTGATTTGCTGCTGTATGTAGAACAGCCATTCCCATACGACATAGAAGCAAACATGATTGACGTTCATTCCTGTTCCAAACGCAAGCCACTGTTCATGGATGAAAGCGCACACGACTGGAAATATGTACGTCTAGGATACCAACTGGGATGGAACGGCGTCGCCCTTAAAGTCTGCAAGACACAGACTGGCGCACTGCTTTCAGCGTGCTGGGCAAAAGCCCACAAGTTGCAACTCATGGTGCAAGACCTTACCAATCCAATGCTTGCAACCATACCCCATGTGCTTCTTGCCGCACACGTTGGCACGATCATGGGCGTAGAATGCAACGCACCTCAATTCTACCCGCAGGTCTCCCTGCCCTTTGAGGCAAGACATCCAGGCCTGTACGAACGCCGCAACGGCCTTGTCTCACTGGCAACAATACAGGGCAATGGTTTTGGATACTAAGCATCCAAGAAACTTCTTCTGATACGTTTTCAGACAGAAATCCAGAAGGTTTTCTGTATATTGATAGCGTCTTTCCCGCCTCTGTTTTTGATGCACGGTTCATGCAATCCATTTTAGCCATGGCGGATAATTTGCGCAGTTCCTTTTCAAGGACTGGAAGAATCATCGTTTGGATATTACAGTATGTTTTTGTTTTGTCTTTCTCAGAATATCAAGTTTTTGAAATCACCTTGACAAGATACTTTCAATCATCATGGGCAAAGGGGTTTTATCAAAATGAATCGCGTTAATGTTGACTATCTCAAACAAAAATGCCTTGAAATTTTCACTCGTGCGGGAATATCCGAAGGAGATGCCACGCTATTGACAACCGTTCTCGTCACCACGGACATGCGTGGCGTGTATTCCCATGGAGTACTGCGCATAGCATCCTATCTGGACTGCCTTTCCGCTGGCGGCATCCTGCCAAATACAGAAATCAAGATTCTGTCCGAGTCCCCTGCGTCGCTTCAGGTCAGCGCTGCGGGAGGTCTTGGCATCCCCGCTTCCTATAAAACCATGAGCAGGGTCATTGAAAAATGCAAAGAGCAGGCGGTGGTTTGCGCGACGGTCAACCACAGCGACCATTATGGCGCGGCAGGATACTATGCCATGATGGGAGCGGACGCGGGGCTTTTGACATTCTCCATGAGCAATACCTGTCCTTTGGTCGCACCGACAGGCGGACGGGCATGCACCATCGGCAACAACCCATTCGCATACGCGGCACCTGGTCAAAAACACCATGCTGTTCTTTTCGATGTTTGCATGAGCAAGGTGGCCAGCGGCAAAATCGCCATCATGGCACAAGAAGGCAAGCCGATTCCTTCAGACTGGATTTTGGACAGAAATGGTAATCCGACCACTGACGGCAACGAGGTGTTCCATGGCGGAATCATGCTGCCGTTTGCCGAACATAAGGGATATGGCTTTGCCGTTATGGTCGAACTTATGACAGGCGTGCTTGCCATGTCGGGCATGATGGACGAAGTCAAGTCATGGAACAAAAAACCTGGCAGAGATTCCAATACGGGGCATTGCTTCATTACCATCAATCCGTCTTTCTTTGGCGGAATAGACAGATTTCGCCAGCGTGTCGATGAAATGATCGACCGCCTCAAGGCATGTCCCCCTGCCGATGGCGTCCAAGAAGTGCTTTATCCAGGCGAACTGGAGGAACGGCGTGTCGCTGATGCATTGAAAAACGGCATTCCGCTTCCTGAGCCTTCTCGGAAAGAATTGCTCCGCGCTGCCCAAACCACTGGCGTTTCCCTTGACATCTAATTGAATCTTACAAATTCCATATATCCAATCAACCACAAGCCTTTTTCCCTAGACACTCCCTATGAACTTCAATCCAGATAACTATGAAATCATCGACGCCCACATCCATCCTTCCCCATCCATACCAGGGACGGATTTGACTCTTTTCGGCAATTCCTCCAATGGCGCGTCCATGGTTCATGAATTGCGTCTCGCAGGCATCCGCCAAGGTTGCGGAGCCGTCATCAAGCACTTCGAATATGATTCCATTACCTTCGACGATATTCATGAACTCAATTTGTCTGGACTGAAACTTCGGGAGCAGTTCCCTGATTTCTATATTCCAGGCATTACCGTCCACCCGAAATTCCCAGAGGAATCCTGCAAAGAGTTGGAAACCATGGTCAGGGAAAACGGCGTCCGTTTTGTTGGGGAACTTGTAGCCTATCACATGGGTTACAATGCATATTCTCAACCAGCCATGGATGCAATCTGGGAATGCATCCGTGACCTTAATCTTCCAGTCAATGTCCATATCGGCGAAATCGAAGACATCGCCGCCGTGCTTTCCAAGTTCCCGACGCTGAAACTCATCATCGCCCATCCAACTTCCGTTCCAGACGCATATCGTCAGCGGCTCGAACTTATTGCAAAGTATCCCAATGCCGCCCTTGACATTTCTGGGAGCGGTCCAAATAGTTGGGGGACAGTTCGATATGGCATTAAAACCGCTGGACGTGACAAGATTCTGTTCGGGACTGACTTCCCGTTGCGCAATCCAGGAATGTATGTGGCTGGAGTCTATGCTGAACGGCTGACGCCCGATGAAATGACAGCAGTCTTTTCAGGAAACATCAAACGGCTGATGGACATCTAAGCAATTCAACATAACGGCATCTGCATAAGTCATTTTCAGATTGTTTCTTAAACCACGCCCTTTTCTCGAATATCATGAACATTTTAGATAACTTAATCGAAAAAAACTACGCTACGGACAACCTTGCCTGCTTCATTGAACGAGAGGAAATCCTGCGTGCCCATGCGGACGAAACCGCCGCGCTCCCCACATCCGAACGATATCTTCATGAAGCGACGCTTCTTTTTGAGAAACTCTCAACGCCTATAGAGTCTGAAGATGTCTTTGCTGGACGCATGCTCGAGGGGCGTTGGCCTCACAGCGAACCGTTTACGCGCATCCCAGGCGGAATCGTCTCTTCAGGCCATATTACGCTCGCAATGCCCAAAATCCTCACTATTGGATTTGACGGCATTCTGGCTGAAGTGGCAGCCAATGCCCAAAGAATCGGAACGGATGAGGCGCATTACTTTGAACGTCAGGCCAAGGGCTGCATCATGGGCATACGAAACTACTGCAACCGCTACGCCGATGCAGCCGAAGCCATGGGAAAGCACGAAATGGCACGTGCGTTGCGAATTGTCCCCTGCAAACCCGCATACGACATGTACTCAGCCTTGCAGTCCATCTGGATGGTGCAGTTCATCTTCAGCACAATATTTGGTTCAAGAGACTTCGCCCCTGGGCGCATCGACCAATATCTGCTCCCCTTCTACCGCCGTAACCCTTCGCCAGATGAAACTCGCAGTCTTCTTGCTCATTTCCTGTTGAAATTCAATGAAATCACTGGCACAGCGACAGACAATTATGCACGTAAGCCTACGCCCTGCCAGGCGTCAAAACAGTATCTGACATTGGGCGGCAGCGATCTTGATGGCCACTGTCAGTTCAATGAACTATCAAGGCTTTTCATTGAGGCTGCGCAGATAATTCATCTTCCCCAGCCGACATTCAATTTCAGAATCGGCACAGACATGACGGATGACGCATGGAAATTGACGGGAGAAGCCGCTTCGACTTTGGACGCACAATGTAATTTCTTCAATGAAAACATCATTCACAATCGTCTGCTGAATGCGGGCATTCGCCCCGAAGATGCCTGCAACTACGATTTCACCGCCTGCAACAGGGTCGATCTTCCAGGAAAACTCCATAATATCATGCCACGCATCGACCGCTTTGACAATTCCTTCGTATGGTTCAGGGAGGCGTTGTTCAGCGCCTCATCAGAAGGCAATGCCGTCGAGGCGATTCTTGCTGAATTGATGAAAATCGCAGAGGCATTCATTGAAAACGACTTGTCAACCAATCTGTCATGCGTTTTCGAGGTCGATGACTACCGATTCACCTGCGAGTCGCTGTTTCTTGACAGTTGCGTACAGACATGCACAGACCTACGACGCAAAGGCTGTGACATTTATCGTTGGAACCACCGCATGTTCTCTGGAATCGCCAACATGGCCGACAGCCTCGTGGCAGTCAAACGTCTCATTGACGAGCAAAAACGCTTCTCACTCCCAGAACTCCGCCAAATTCTCAACGACAATTTCCAGGGCCATGAGGAATTACTTGACGAATTGAGATTCAGAATGCCCAAATACGGCAATGGCATCCCCGAAGTCGATGACCTCGCCGCGCGTGCCGCCAATGTCCTCATCGATGCCGCAGAAAAAGCCGCACGTAAAACAGGCTTCATCATGATGACATCCCTTTATTCACTCACCCATCATGCGCAATTCGGCTCAACCATTGGCGCAACACCTGACGGCAGACTCGCTGGGGATACCATCAGCGAAAACCAATCGCCCGTTCATGGCATGGACGTGAATGGACCGACGGAATTGCTCAAAAGCGTCGCCAAACTACCGCATCATCGTTGCATCTGTGGTGGATTGAACATGAAATTCAGTTCACGTCTGCCCGCAGACACGTTGGAGAGCCTGATTCGGAGTTATTTCGCCATGGGAGGCCTGCATGTCGGCTTCACCATGGTTAATCGCGAAACTCTGGAGGACGCACGTCTGCATCCAGAGAAACACCGTTCCCTGCTTATCAGGAAAACGGGCTTCTCTGAATTCTATATCTCGCTGTCTCC